>NZ_VIRS01000026.1 GCF_006912135.1 Cryptosporangium phraense
TTCGATAAAACCGCCAGCCGGCGAAGGCTGTCAGCGGTTTTGCCTTTAGAGAATCAAATACCTAGCAGCACACCTTTCCGAAGAAAGTGTGCAACCAAAGGAACCTTGAACCCACCAACGTGGGCACGAGGTAAAACACTTGGCACTAACTTTCAAACACACTGTTGAGTTCTCAAACAACACACGCGCATCAGTCCCGCCCGCTAAGGCTTCGCTGAGGCTTACTTCTTCTTGGTTGGCTGCACTCGGTCGGATTCGCGTCGCGCTGGACTCTCGTCCGCGCCGCTCCGCCCGCAGCAACCCCTCCAACCTAGCTCGGTCGGTCTCGCTTCGTCAACCCCTGACTTCGGAGTAGTTTCAGCAACCGCCCGCCGGATCGTTCACCTACAGCGGTAGGTTTCCGGTCCGCGTCGCGCTCGTGAACCTTTCGATTCGCTCCCGGCGACGGGTTGAACTTTAGGCAGGCCTCGTAGCCATCTGCAAATCGGCTGGTCAGCGCCGTGCGGGTCGTCTGTGGATAGCCTGCGGGCATGGCTGAATCACGCCCGTACGTCGATAGTGAAGTCGGTCGGCTCCGCACCGTGATGCTGCATCGGCCCGGCCCGGAGCTTCGTCGCCTCACCCCGCGCAACAACGGCTCCCTGCTCTTCGACGGCATTCCCTGGGTCGCCCGCGCCCAGGAGGAGCACGACGCGTTCGCCGAAGCGCTGCGCGCGCACGACGTCGAGGTGCTCTACGTCGATCAGTTGCTGGCCGAGGCGCTGGTCGATCCGGGGGCCCGGAAGGACATCACCGAGGTGCTGCTCAGCGATCGCCGATGGGGTGACACGCTCCGCCGGCGGGTCGCCGCCCACCTCGACGACCTGGACGCCGAACGGCTCGCGGCCACGGTGATCGCCGGGCTGGCTCACGACGAGCTCGGCGGAGGCGCCGGCCTGACGTTCCAGCTCATGGATCAGCACGACTTCGTGCTCGAGCCGCTCCCGAACACGCTCTTCACCCGAGACTCCAGCGTCTGGATCCGGGACGCGGCCGCGGTCACGAGCATGGCCATGCCCGCCCGCCTCCGGGAGAGTGCGATCACCGGGACGATCTACCGCTGGCACCCGCGGTTCGCCGGTTCGTCGTCTCTGTACGGACGGGACCTCGAACCCCTCGAGGGTGGCGACGTCCTGCTCCTCGCCCCCGGCGTCGTCGCGGTCGGCGTCGGGGAGCGGACGACGCCCGCCGGCGCCGAGCGACTCGCGACCCGGCTGTTCAGTGAGAAGACCACTCACACGGTCCTCGCCGTCCCGATCGCCCAGCAGCGCGCGACCATGCACCTCGACACCGTCTGCACGATGGTCGACCTCGACGCGGTCGTCGCCTACCCGGCGGTCGCCGACACGCTCATGGCCTACCGACTGACCAGGGGCGAGACCGGCGAGCCCCGGGTCGATGGACCGCGACCGTTCCTCGAGGCCGCGGCCGAGGCGATGGGGCTCGAACGCCTGCGCGTGATCCCCACCGGCCTCGATCCGGTCACCGCCGAACGCGAGCAGTGGGACGACGGCAACAACACGCTCTGCCTCGCCCCCCGGCTCGCGGTGGCCTACGAGCGGAACGTCGAGACGAACGCCCAGCTCGAGGACGCCGGCATCGAGGTGATCCGGATCCCCGGCAGCGAGCTCGGCTCCGGCCGGGGCGGCCCCAGGTGCATGTCGTGCCCGATCGTCCGCGACCCGCTCAGCGCAGGGTGAGCTGCCGGCCCCTCAGGCCGTCGCGGGCGCGGCGCTCGGCCGGCGTCAGCGGGTCCGTCACCGACACCGCGTCCGCGTAGCGCTTGGCCAGGTCGGCCAGCGGCTGTTCGTATTCGGACGCCTCGGGGTCGTGCGGCAGGTCCCACACCGGCGCCAGCAGGCCGTGGGCCCGGAACGCGCCGACGTACCGCCCGGACGAGCCGAGCGCCAGATCGCCCGCGGATTGCAGGCGTGCCAACGCGTCCAGAGCGGTGTCTTCGGGCTCGGGAAGCACCCACCGGAGGTGCGCCTTCTCGGCGACCTGACACCAGTAGGCGGCCGGTGCCGAAGGCACCGCGACCGTCGGCAGGATCGACGCGTTCGCCTGCTCGAGGCTGGAGCTGACCTCCGGATCGTCCGGACGCGGATCGTCGAGCCAGTAGTCGAACGTGTCGTGCACGGTGACGTCGAGCGCCCCGTCGTCGGCGAGCAGGTCCTGCAGGCGCGGCCCCGGTCCGGGCAGGCCGGAGGCACCGACGTAGTTGCCCGGCTCGACGACCAACGCGTCCTCGAGCACGGCCGCGAGGTCACGGCTGAGGTCGCCCGAGCGCGCGGGCATCTGCACCGACAGGAAGATCCGGCCGTCCGGCTTGACCAGCGCCGGAAGGGCCATCGGCAGCACGGTCGTCAGGATCACCGGACGGTCCGGGTGCTCGGCGAACTTCAGGGGTGCGGTCGCCGCAGGCACCAGCTCGCGGAGCGCCACCCACTCGGCTTCGGTGGCCAACCCCTCGAACGGACGCCCGACGAACACGTCCCTGGTCTTCTCGCGCCGGCCTTCGCGGCGTCCCCGCTTGCCCACGGCCCACTCCTCGTTGCTGACACCTTGGTCGGCAGCGAGCCTACGGTGCCGCGTCCCGCGCCTCGATCCCGTCTCCGTGATCGGCGCGGCGTCAGGGCGTGCGTTGCAGGTGATCGAGGAGGCGGGCCGGCCGGTTGGTCGCGATCATGTCGGCGCCCAGGCTGGTCACGAACTCGATGTCGGCCGGCTCGTCGACCGTCCAGACGTAGAGCTTGTTGCCGGCCGCGTGGATCCGCTCGGCGAACCGCGGCCGCGACCGCAGCACGTGGACTCCCGGCCCGGCGATCGTCGCGCCGAACGGCAGCGTGCCCTCGCGGTACAGCCGGGGGATCCCGTCGAACAGCATCACCGCGGGCAGCGACGGCGCGAGCTCGCGCAGGCGTCGCACGGCCATCGGCGAGAACGACATGACGACGACCCGGGACGTCTCGACGTCGGGCGTGCGCACCTCGTCGAGCAGGCCGAACCGGCGCAGGCTGGCCACGACCCGCTGCTCGACCAGGCCGCCCCAGCGGGTCGGATGCTTGGTCTCCACGTAGAGCTGGACCTTCCGCCCGGAGTCCACGAACAGCTCGAGCAGCCGGTCGAACGTCAGCACGCGACGCTGGGCGTCCCGGACCTTGTCGTCGTCGACGACCGGCCGGCGGTAGTCGAGGTCGCGGCCGGCCGCGACCAGGTCGTCCGCGGACTCCGGCAGGTCGACCTTCCAGGCTCCGAAGTCGAGCGAGTTCAGGTCCTCGAGCGACCGTTCGCTGACCGGTCCGCGTCCGTCGGACGTCCGTTCGAGACGACGGTCGTGGACGCAGACCAGGTGGCCGTCCCGAGTCAGGCGGACGTCACACTCGAGACCGTCCGCACCTTCGGCGAGCGCCTTCTCGTAGGCCGCCAACGTGTGCTCGGCCAGCAGATATGAAGAACCTCGATGGGCCACGACCAGTGGGCCGTCGGAGTGCACGGGCGAAAGATAACCGACCCGCCGCTCCCGACACGAGGGCGGAAGGAAACGCTACGTCACTTCTTCGTGAACAAAGGGTTCAAAGCACGCGGGCCGGTAGCCCGGTGTCGGCGACGACCGGCCGGCCGGTGGCCTCCCAGGAGAGCATCCCGCCGTCGAGGTTGGCGACGTTCTCCCAACCTTGGGCGGCGAGGTACGCGGCGACCTGCGCGGAGCGCCCGCCGACCCGGCAGACCACGACGACGTCGCCGACCGTGGGCACCTCGGCCAGGCGGCCCGGGATCTCGCGCATCGGGATGTGGTGGGCGTGCGGTGCGTGGCCGGCGTCCCACTCGTCCTGCTCCCGGACGTCGAGCAGGTAGACGTCGTCACCGATCGAGTCGGCGTGGACGTCGGGAACATCGGCGGGGATCGGCTGCACCATGCCCATGATTCTGGCGCAGCTCGAGCTTCGGGTGGGCGGGTGGGGGTGTAGGGCCGGATTTAGCGGCGAATGAGTTCGCTTCCCGCACTGCTCGGGTCTGCGTGCTGGCCGACCGCGTAGGAGGCAGCCAGGCCGCCGAAGCCGACGACGAGCAGCACGGCGCCGAGCACCAGGCAGACCTTCGTCCACATCGGCAGGCTCAGCTGCACCTTGCTCAGGCTGCTGGGGCTGCTGGGGCTGCTGGGGCTCGGGCTGCTGGGCACCCGGACGGTCGGCGGCTCCATCGGAGCCGAGCGCGGCCCGGTCATCGGAGGCCCGCTGCGCGGGATCGGCGGCGCCATCGAGACGCGGACGGCGGCTCGCGGGGCCGGGGCGGCGACCGAGCCGGCCATCGCCGGCTCACGGCGCTGAGCCGGAATGACCGCGGTGCTCGCCGCCGGGATGTTCCCGGTCGGGATGCTGCCCGTCGTTTGAGCGGGGAGGAATCCGGTGTCGGCGGACGGAGCGATCCGAGGGATCTTGCCCGTCTTCCGGCCACCCGCAGCCCGGCGGAACTTGGGGTCCTCGGGCTTGGTGAACAGAATTCCGGTCGGCGTATCGCCGTTCGCGTGCCTACCCACGATTGACTTCGCGCGTCCTCTCAGGCGACTGTCAGGTGCTTGCCAGGACGGCAGTACTGTAACGAATCGGGTAACGCCGAGTACAGCTTTCGCGGATACATCTGGCAGTTAGCTGGGCTCAGCTAGGCGTACGACCGAAATGTCGATGCGTTCGGTTGATTAGTTGAACCGGCGAGGGCCCACGTACGTGGGCCCTCATCACGGTCAGCTACCGCGTGTTGCGTTGTTGGCCGGGTTCGCGGCCAGCCAGTCGGCCACGTCGTCCTTCTCCACCGCGCTCCAGAGCGCGATCGCCTTCTCCTTGTCCGACACCACGACGCTCTGCCCGTCGACGTTCTGCGAGCCCAGGTGCGGCGAAGTGATGAACGTGATGTCGCTCGGGCGCAGGCCGCGGAACTCCAGCGCCATGTCCTTCAGCGAGAAGCCGTTGTCGACGGTGAGCGACTCGGTCGTGGCGTCCAGGAAGTTCTTGAGCTTGACCGGGTTGGTCAGCGTGCCGGTGTCGGTGGCCTTCTGGGCCAGCGCCCGCAGGAAGATCTGCTGCCGCTGCACCCGGTCGAAGTCACCGCGGGGCAGGCCGTACCGCTGCCGGACGTAGTCGAGCGCGGCCGCGCCGTCGAGGTGGTTCACGCCGGCCTTGAACGTCCGCTTGCTGCGCGGGTCCTTGACCGTCTTGTCGACGGTCACGTCGACGCCACCGACCGCGTCGGTCATCTTCTTGAAGCCGTTGAAGTCGATCTTGGCGACGTGGTCGATCTTGACGCCGGTGAAGTTCTCGACGGTCTTCACGGTGAGCGGGATACCGCCCCAGGCGAACGCGGCGTTGATCTTGGCCTTCTGGCCGCCGTGGCCGTTCAGCTCGGGCACGAAGACGTAGGTGTCCCGGGGGATCGAGATCAGGTACGCCTTCTTGTGGTCGGCCGGGATGTGCAACACCATGATCGCGTCGCTGCGCTCGTTCTTGACCGTGCCCTCGTTCGCGTTCGGCTTGGCCTTCGGGTCGTAGGCGCCACCGTCGCGCGAGTCCGAGCCCAGGAACAGGATGTTCTGGGTGCCGTCCACCGTCTTGCCGGGCCGCTCACCGAGGCCGGAGAACGCGTCGGTGCGGTGCAGCTTGTCGTCGAGGTTGCTCACGTAGGCCAGGCCGCAGCCGGCCGCGGCCAGCCCGATCAGAACCACCACGCCGACGACGACGAGCGCGATGCGGCCCCAGCGCGGCTTCTTCCGCGGGGCGCCGGGAGCGTAGGCCCGGCCGGTCCCGCCGGGCGTGCCGTAGACGTTGCCGCGCGTGACGCGTGGTTTCGACGCGGGGGGTTCGGTGCGCGACACAGGAAACGCTCCTCGTCTTTCGCGTGCTCGGACGAGATTCAGCGTATAGACGGCCGTCGAGCGGGAGTGTTGCGCAGATGACGGTGCACCGTCGTCCAGGAGCTCGTTTTCCCAGCTCAGAGCGTTGCTGTCGTACCTCGGACAGTCTCGGTGAACCAGTTGAGAGTGCGGCGCAGACCCTCGGCCGGGCCCACCGACGGGGCGAACCCCAGCAGTTCGCGGGCCCGGGTCAGGTCCGGACGGCGCAGCTCCGGGTCGTCGGTCGGACGCGGGAGATAGCTGATCGTCGACCCCGAACCGGCCAGCTCGACGATCGTCTCGGCGAGTTCGCGCATCGTCAGCTCGTGCTCGCTGCCGAGGTTGATCGGTCCGGGCTGGTCCGAGTCGAGCATCGCCAGAATGCCGTCGACCAGGTCGGAGACGTAGCAGATCGACCGGGTCTGGGCGCCGGTGCCGTGCACGGTGATGGGCGCCCCGGCCAGCGCCTGGGAGGCGAACGTCGGGATGGCCCGGCCGTCGTCCGGGCGCATCCGGGGGCCGTACGTGTTGAAGATGCGGACGATGCCGGTGTCGACGCCGTAGATGCGCCGGTAGCCGGCCGTGGCGGCCTCGGCGAACCGCTTCGCCTCGTCGTAGACCGCCCGCGGGCCGATCGGGTTGACGTTCCCCCGGTACGACTCCGGCTGCGGGTGGACCTCGGGGTCGCCGTACGCCTCGGACGTCGACGCGAGGACGAACCGGGCACCCTGCTCACGGGCGACGTCGAGGCTGTGGAACGTCCCCGCGGAATTGACCTTCATGACCTCGAAGGCGAGCTTCTCGAAGTCGGTCGGCGACGCCGGCGAGGCGAAGTGCAGCACGGCGTCGAAGTGACCGCTGACCGGCAGACCCTCGGCGACGTCGGCCTCGACGAGCGTGAACCGGGGCTCGTCGGCCAGGTGGGCGACGTTCTGACGGCTGCCGGTGACGAAGTTGTCGACCGCGACGACCTCGCCGCCCCGTGCGAGCAGCGCGTCGCAGAGGTGGGAGCCGACGAACCCGGCACCGCCGGTCAGCAATGTCCGGTAACCGGTTCCGTACCGCTGTGCCATCTGCGCGCGACCGCCCCGGGTGTGTCAGCTGTGGTTCCGGCAAGGGTACCCAGGGACGTGAGAGCTAAGTCTTGGAGGCCGCCGACCGGCCCGGAGGGGTGGAGGGGTCGGTCGGCGGCCGGCGGGAAATTGGCTTCGTTACACGGCGCCCGAGCCGGTCAGCGACCGGACCTCGAGCTCGGCCCACTTCTCGTCGTCCCGTTCCTTCGAGAGGTAGGTGCCGATGATCGCGCAGGCGAACCCGATCGGGATCGAGACCAGACCGGGGTTGTCCAGCGGGAACCAGTGGAAGTCGACGTCGGCCGGGAACAGCGACAGGCTCTTGCCGGTCGTCGCGTTCACGCCCTTGCCCGACACCACCGGGGAGAAGAACACCAGTACGACGGCCGCGATCAGGCCGCCGTAGATGCCGGCGGTCGCTCCGGTGGTGTTGAACCGCTTCCAGAACAGCGAGAGCAGAATCGCCGGCAGGTTCGCCGACGCCGCCACCGCGAACGCCAGCGCGACCAGGAACGCCACGTTGAGCTGCTGGGCGAAGATCGCCAGCACGATCGAGATCGCGCCGATCACGAACGCCGCGATCTTGGCGACGTTGACCTCCTGACGCTCGCTGACCTGCCCACGCTTGACGACGTTCGCGTAGAAGTCGTGCGCGAGCGAGGAGCTCGACGCCAGCGTCAGGCCGGCGACCACGGCGAGGATCGTGGCGAACGCGACCGCGGCGATGACCGCGAGCAGCACCGCCCCACCGCCGTTGCCCGCGTACTCCTTGCCCAGTTCCTCGGCGAGCTGCGGGGCCGCGGTGTTGCCGGCCGCGTCCTGGGCCGCGATCGCCTTGCCGCCGACGAGGGCCGCCGCACCGAAGCCGAGCGCCAGCGTCATCAGGTAGAAGATGCCGATCAGCGTGATCGCCCAGTTGACCGACGTCCGGGCCGCTCGCGCCGTGGGCACGGTGTAGAAGCGGATCAGGATGTGCGGCAGGCCGGCGGTGCCGAGCACCAGGGCCAGTCCGAGGCTGATCAGGTCGAGCTTGCTGGTCAGCGTCTTGCCGGCGTCGCCGGCGGTCTCGACGCCGTAGCGCAGGCCCGGCTCGAGGAACGCCGATCCCTTGCCGGACGCCTCGGCCGCCTGGCCGAGCAGCGACGACAGGTTGAAGTTGAACTTCCACAGGACCAGCACCGTCATCAGCGCGGCCCCGGTCATCAGCAGGGCGGCCTTGACGATCTGCACCCAGGTGGTGCCCTTCATGCCGCCGATCGTCACGTAGACGATCATCAGCGCGCCGACCAGGACGATCGTCAGGATCTTGGCGGTGTCGGCGGTCATCCCCAGGAACGTCTCGCCGGCCTTGATGCCCAGTAGCAGCGCGACCAGCGCGCCCGCGCCGACCATCTGCGCCAGCAGGTAGAAGATCGAGACGACGATCGTGGAGAGCGACGCCGCCGTGCGCACCGGACGCTGACGCATCCGGAACGAGAGCACGTCGGCCATCGTGAACCGGCCCGAGTTGCGCAGCGGCTCGGCGACGAGCAGCAGCGCGACCAGCCAGGCGACCAGGAACCCGATCGAGTACAGGAAGCCGTCGTAGCCGTAGAGCGCGATGATGCCGGCGATGCCGAGGAAGCTCGCGGCGGACATGTAGTCGCCGCCGATCGCAAGCCCGTTCTGGAAGCCCGAGAACCCGCGTCCACCGGCGTAGAAGTCGGTGGCGGTCCGGGTCTGGCGGCTGGCCCAGATCGTGATGGCCAGCGTGGCCGCGACGAAGATCAGGAACAGGACGATCGTCAGCGTCCGGGCGCCGGAGCTGGTGCCGCTGGCTTCGGCGGCGAAAATCGCGTCGGCGCTCACTTGGCGGCCCCCTCGTCCTTGGTCACGTCGGCTTCGGCCGGCGCGGTGGCGGCGGGCGTGGGTGTCGCGGGCGGCGCGTCGGCCGGGTCGACCGCAGCCGTGCCGGCTTCGGCGTCCAGCTCGGCCTTGATGCTCTCGGCCTGCGGGTCGAAGCGCTGGGCCGCGTAGCGGGAGTAGAGCCAGGCGATCAGGAACGTCGAGACGAACTGCAGGATGCCGAAAACGAACGCGATGTTGATGTTCCCGACGACCTTCGTACCCATGAAGTCCCGCGCATAGGCGGACAGCACGACGTACAGCAGGTACCAGACCAGGAACGCCGCGGTCATCGGGAAGATGAACCGGCGAATGGTGTGGCGGAGCTGGGCGAACTCGTCACTCGCCTGCATGGCGATGGCTCGTCGGCCACGCTCGTCTGGAACTTCGGCGTCCGTCGGTTGGACATCGGTGGACATGCGGGCACCTCCCCGGAGGGGTCGTGGGTGCCCGCACGCTAAGGGTGCTTGACCGGTCCGGACGCCGCTCGTGCAGCTAGTTGCGGCGAGCGGTCACACGGATGCGCTCAGTGGCGTGCGTCACAGCGCCGGACGGTCGGTGTCAGACCGGCAGCTTCTCCCGGGCCGACTTCGCCGCGAGCTCGGTCGACTTGCGGGCCGAGCGGGCGCTGCGCCGGGCGGTCTTGGCGGCGTGCTCGGTCGCCTTCCGGGCGTCGCGCGCGGCTCGCCGGGCGCGCCAGGACAGGCCGGGCTTGCCCTCGGTGTCGACCGCGGCCAGCACGAGCCCGCCGAGCACGGCGAGGTTCTTCTCGAGCTCGGCGCGCTGGCGCGCCTTGGTCTCGGGCGTCGCGTCCTCGCCGCGGTGCGGCAGGAGACCGCCGCCCGGGACCAGCGTGCCGGCGAGCAGCAGCGCCGAGAGCCGCGGGGCGCGCCCGGTCGCGAGCGCGACGCCGCTCAGGATCTGCGCGGCCGCGGTCGCCCGGACCACGGTCGCCGGGTCCTTCGGCACCTGCGGGAACCGGGTCGAGACCCGCTCGACCAGCGGGCGCACGGCGTCCGCCGACTCGCCGGGATTGCGCAGCGCGGCGTACCCACCGCGCACGAACGTGTAGCCCAGCAACGCCCGGGCCGCGAACCGTACTGGAGTCATGCCCCCCAGAATGCCCGCGCAGCGACGATCTAACGCGCGGTCGCCACGAATAGGCCGGTGTCGGTCGTCAAGTGGAAGTGGCCGTCGCGTTCGATGACGGCGGCCACCTCGGCGCGGATCTCGCGGGAGTGGGTGGCGGAGAGCTGCGCGCCGCACACCGCGCCCAGCAGCCCGACGACCGCGTCCGCGTCGGCCAGCCGGAAGCCCTCGGAGAACCGCTCCAGCCGCACGCCGGCGAACCGCTCGGCCAGCGCGGTGGTCGCGTTGCCGAGGTGGTACCGCGGGACCTCCAGCGGACGCCAGCCCTCGACCCGGCCGGCCAGCAGCCGGTCGAGCTCGATCAGGTGCGTGGGGCCGTCGGCCGCGAGCAGGATCGAGCCGCCCGGGCGCAACACCCGCTCGAACTCCCCCAGCGCCTGCGACGGGTCGTCGAGTACCTCGAGCAGGTGGTTGGCGACCACGGTGTCGAACGCCGAGTCGCCCAGCGGCAGGTCGGCGAACTCCCCCTGCGTCACGGTGACCTGCGGGGCTCCGTCGACCGCGTTGCGTAGCTCGGTGACGACGTCCGGCGAGAGGTCGGTGAGCCAGACCCACCAGGCCATCGGCAGCCGGTCGTAGTTGTACGTCCAGAGCAGGCCGGCGCCCGCCCCGACCTCGAGCACGGCCGCGACGTCGGGAGTGTGGGCAAGGATCCGGTCGAACAGCCAGCCGTACCAGGGCAGCCCGGCCGTCAGAGGGTCGTGCTGCGCGCGGATCCCCTCGGACAAGTGGGAACGGCCGGTGCGCCGCACGGATCCACCCTGGGTGGCATCACGGAAACGGTGCATTGTGCCCGTCCTCTCAGGTCGTGCGGTCGCCACGACTTTTGAATGGTTCGGGTATAGCGTCTGCCGGCTGCGGTGCGGAAGGGCCTGCCCCGGGGCCGAGAACACCATTTTGGGGTACGGGTGGCAATTCCTCGAAACGATCCGGCAGATCGTGGAACGTCCCCAACAATCAGTGACGTAACGACTCTGGCGCGTGCAGACGAAGCATAGTTGCCCCTACGTCCGCCGGTACTCGTCGACGAGTCAGCATCGAGACCGTCACCATCACCGCGAACGCGAGCGGAACGGTCCACGCGGCCGGTTGCGCGACCAGCGCGGCCGGCCACCCGGTGAACGGCGGGCCGGCGACGGCGAGCAGCACCGCGACGGCCGCCGCGCCGCCACCCACCAGCAGACCGGCCGCGGCCCCGACGTCGGTCAGCCCGCGCCACCAGATGCCGAGCACCAGCAGCGGGCAAAAGCTCGACGCGGCGACCGCGAACGCGAGCCCGACGACCTGGGAGACGTCCAGGCCGTGCAGTTGCAGGGCGAGAACGGTCGGCACCGCGCCGGCCAGCACCGCGGCCCACCGGAACACGGTCACCGATCCGGCCGGCCCCCGCGCGCCGAACACGTCGGTGGCCAGCACGCCCGACACGGAGACCAGCAGCCCGGACGCGGTCGACAGGAACGCGGCGAACGCCCCGGCCGCGACCAGCCCGCCGACCAGCGGGGCCGCGACCCCGCCGAGCATCGCGCCGGGCAGCACGAGGATGACCGCGTCGGTGTTGCCGGTCATGAACAGCTCGGGGGTGTAGATCCGGCCGAGCGCACCGTAGATCGCCGGAAACAGGTAGAAGCCGCCGAGCAGCGCGAGCACGACCAGCGTCGTGCGCCGGGCGGCCGCCCCGTCGGGGTTCGTGTAGAAGCGCACGAGGACGTGCGGCAGCCCCATCGTCCCGAGGAACGTCGCCAGGATCAGCGAGTAGACGCCGAACAGCGCGGTCTCGCCGGTGGTCGACGGGAGCAGCCAGGAGTCGCCCTGCCGGGTGGCCAGGCCGACCAGGTGCGGCACATCGGCGCCGGCCGGGAACGTGATCGTGCCCGGCCCGATCTTGTGTTCGCCGGGGTTCAACAAGACGGCCCCGGCCTGATCCCGATCGTCGATCGAACCGTCCATCCGAACCGACACCGGGTCGGTGACCTGCACGTTCACCGGCGTCCGGACCTCGACGTCGGTGGCCACCCGGAACGTCGGCGCGCCCGGCGGCGCCAGGTCGGCCCGCTGGTCGTGCTGCCACGCCATCAGCAGGACGATGACCGGGAACACGATCGCGGTCAGCTTCAGCCAGTACTGGAACGCCTGGACGAACGTGATCGAGCGCATCCCGCCGCCGGCGACGTTCGCGGTGACGACGATCGCCACCCCGACCGCGCCGACCCAGTACGGCGCCCCGGTCACCGTGCCCAGCGTCAGCCCGGCGCCCTGCAGCTGCGGCACCAGGTAGAACCAGCCGATGAAGACGACGAACGCCGTGGTCAGAGACCGTAAGCGGGGCGAGCGCAGCCTGGCTTCGGCGAAGTCGGGCAGCGTGTAGGCACCCGACCGGCGCAGCGGCGCGGCGACGAACAGCAGCAGCGCGAGGTACCCGGCTGCGAAGCCGACCGGGTACCAGAGCATGTCCAGGCCGTTCTTCATCACCAGCCCGGCGATGCCGAGGAAGCTCGCCGCCGACAGGTACTCGCCGCTGATCGCGGCCGCGTTCCAGGTCGGGCTCACGGCCCGGCTGGCGACGAGGAAGTCGCTGGTGGTCCGGGCCAGCCGCACGCCGTACAGGCCGAGCGAGATCGTGGCCAACGTCACCGCGACGACCGCGACCAGCCCGGTGGGGTTCACGATCTTTCGACCAGTTCGACGAAGTCCCGCTCGTTGCGCTCGGCGCCCCGGGTGTAGACCCAGCCGGCCGCCACGAACACCGGGTATGCGGCCACGCCGAGCAGCAGCCAGGGCAGCCGGACGCCCAGCACGGTCACGTCGGCCAGCGCCGGCACCAACGCGAACAGCAGCGGCAGCGACCCGAGCGAGAGCGAGACCAGCGCGGCGATCCGGACCGCGAGGCCGAGCTGCGCTCGGACCAGACCGCGGACGAGCACCTCGCCGACGCCGGTCTGCTGGTCGAACTCGGCCCGGACCACCGGCGTCCGGCGCGACTGCGCCTCGTCGCCCAGCACGATCCGGACGCGTTGCGGGCTGGTCGTCTCCTCCATCTCAGCGCCAGCCCGTCTTCGCCGCCCGGACCAGCCGGTCCTTGAGCTCGCGGGTGTGGCGGCGGCTGACCGGTAGCTCGCGCCCGTCGACCACGACGACGTAGCCGCTCGAGCCCAGGCGCAGCTCGGCGATCACCCGCAGAGCGACCAGGTACGACCGGTGGATCCGGACGAACCCCGCGTCGGCCCAGCGCTCGGCCAGCAGCGACAGCGGCACCCGGACGAGGTGGTTGGCGTCGGCGGTGTGCAGCCGGGCGTAGTCGCCGTGGGCCTCGACCCAGCGGACCGCCGAGCGGGGCAGCATCCGCGTGGTGCCGGCCAGCTCCACCGGGATGACGTCGTCGGAGACGGGCTCGGGCTGTTGCTGCGGACGGGCCCGGGCGGCCCGCCGCACGGCCTCGGCCAGCCGGTCCGCGCGCACCGGCTTGAGCAGGTAGTCGGCCGCGCCGAGGTCGAACGCGTCCACTGCCCGGTCGTCGTGCGCGGTGACGAACACCACGACCGGCGGCGACGCGAAGCGGCTGAGCACCCGGGCCAGCTCCATGCCGTCCAGGCCGGGCATCCGGATGTCGAGGAACACGACGTCGACGTGCTGGTCGCGGAGCGTGCGCAGCGCCTCGGTCGTGTCCGAGGCCGTGACCACCTCGCCGACTCCGGCGTCGCCGCGGAGCAGGTAGGCCAGCTCGTCGAGCTGGAGCGGTTCGTCGTCGACCGCCAGTGCCCGTAATTTCACGACGCCCATCCACTCACCACCCGCACGCCCGGTTGGAACTTCGGCACCCGCATGCTGACCTTGGTGCCCGCACCCGGTGCGGTCTCCACCACCAGACCGCAGGCCGGGCCGAACACCGAGCGCAGCCGGTCGTCCACATTAGTCAACCCGACGTGGGTGCCCTGGGTGTCGCCGCGCTTCAGCTGGTCGGGCTCCATGCCGACCCCGTCGTCCTCGACGCTGATCAGGCACTCGGCGCCGGCGTCGGTCGCGATGATGCTGATCGTCCCGGTGCCCGGCTTGCCGGCCAGCCCGTGCCGGACGGCGTTCTCGACCAGCGGCTGCAGGCACAGGTACGGGACGATGACCGGCAGCACCTCGGGGGCGACCTGCAGACGCACCTGGAGCCGGTCGCCGAACCGCGCCCGCTCGATCAGCAGGTAGCGGTCGATCGAGCGGAGCTCCTCGGCCAGCGTCGTGAACTCGCCGTGCGTCCGGACGCTGTACCGGACGAACTCGGCGAACTCCTCGATCAACTCGCGGGCCCGGTCGGGGTCGGTCCGCACGAGCGCCGAGATCGCGGACAGCGCGTTGTAGATGAAATGCGGGCTGATCTGGGCCCGTAACGCGCGGAGCTGCGCCTCGGCCAGCCGCTCGCGGGACGCGTCCAACTCAGCGAAGGCCAGCTGGGCGGAGACCCATTCGGCGGTCTCGACCGCCGCCCGGACCAGGCCGGGCACCGGGTCGGAGTCGACGACCGCGACCAGCGCGCCGACCATCTCCTCGCCGGTGGAGAGCGGGACCACGACCGCGCCGCGGACCGGGCACTCGAGCAGGTCGCACGGCAGGTCGTCGGCGTGCAGGGCGATCACCCGGCCGGTGGGTCCGCTCAGTGCCTCGAGCACGGCCGGCGCGTGGTGCTCCCCCGGGCCCTCCCAGGCCAGGACCCGGTCGGGGGCGACGAGCCCGAGCGCCGGGCCGCCGAGCAGCTGGTGCAGGGGACGCACCGCTTTGGTGGCGGTGGCCTCGGTCAGCCCGGACCGCAGCGGTGGCGCGGCCAGGCTGGCGACGTGCAGCACCTGGTAGGTCGCCCGCTGGGTCGGCGTCGCGATCACCCGGCGCTTGCGCGACCGCAGGACGACGGCGACGCCCAGCGCAACGGCAGCAGCCACCACCAGACCGGCTACGACCGGAGCAGCACTGCTCATCCGCCCAAATTAGTAGGCGCCGTCGCTCTTCATTACGGCAAAGAGAGTTTTGTACAAGATCATGAAATCGAACGCCAGCGACCAGTTGTCGACGTAGTAGAGGTCGAGCCGGACCGCGTCCTCCCACGAGAGGTTCGAGCGGCCGGAGACCTGCCAGAGCCCGGTGATGCCCGGCCGCACCAGCATCCGACGCCGGCTGTCGCCGTTGAACTGCTCGTTCTTCACCGGCAGCGGACGCGGCCCGACCAGCGACATCTCCCCGAGCAGGACGTTGATCAGCTGCGGGAGCTCGTCGATCGACGTCTTGCGCAGGAAATGCCCGACCCGGGTGATGCGGGGGTCGTTGGCCATCTTGAACAGCAGGCCGTCGGTCTCGTTGCTGCCGAGCAGCTCGGCCAGCCGTTCCTCGGCGTCGACGTACATCGTCCGGAACTTCCAGACCCGGATCGTCTCGCCACCGCGGCCGGCGCGGGCCTGGCGGAAGAACACCGGGCCCGGGTCGGAGATCTTGATCGCCAGCGCGGCCAGCCCGAGGATCGGCGAGATCAGCAGCAGGCCGAAGAACGCGGCCAGCCGGTCGAACAGGCCCTTGAGCAGCCAGCCGACCCCGGAGATCGTCGGTTCCTCGACGTGCAGCAGCGGCAGGCCCTCGACCGGGCGGATGTGCACCCGGGGGCCGGCGATGTTGGTGAGCGACGGCGCGACGACCAGCTCGATGCCGCTGCCCTCGAGCTGCCAGGCGAGCCGGCGCAGCGCCTCGGGCGAGACCCCGCGGGCACCGCAGACCGCGATCGTGTCGGCGCCGACCTGCTTGACCCGGTCGAGCGGCTCGACCTTGCCGTTGAACACCGGGATCGGCAGCGAGGCCCGCTCGGCGGTGGGCTCGGTGAGGCAGATGCCCACCGGCACCAGCCCGGCGTTCGGGTTGCGCGTCGTGATCCGGTACACCGACAGCGCCTCGCCGAGCGTCCCTACCAGCAGGATGCGCTGGGAGGCGCGGCCGCGCCGACGGACGACGTGCAGCGTCTTCCGGGCGCCGAAACGCACGGCCAGCGTGACCGCCGCGGTCAGCGGCAGGACCGTGCCGACCGACAGACGGGACAGGTCGGCCTTCTGGGTGAAGGCCAGGAAGCAGACGACGGCGGTGAGCGAGATGATCGCCTTGAAGACGCGCTTGAACTCGTCCGGGCCCAGACCGAGGTAGCGGCTCTCGTAGGCGCCGTGCACCCAGAGCGAGAAGACCCAGGCCAGCGGCAGGATGCCGAGCGCGGTCCAGTTCAGGACGTCGCGGTCGAAGAAGCCGGACCCGGCCTGCTCGTAGGTGTTGACGACCGTCCAGCCGGCGACCGAGCAGCTCAGGAAGTCCAGCAGCAGGAGCAGCAGGCGGTAGCGGAACGCCCAGCGGGGCTGGCGCGGGCCACTGCGGGTGCGCGGCGAGCGCTGCACACCGCCGGGCTCGAGAATCAGGCTGCTCTCCAGCGCGTTCACCACTGCTTCGGGCGCCTCGACCGGCGGCGGAGTGATTACGTCGGGCATACGGCCATTCCGTTGAGAGGCACCGTTCTGCGGGGTCGTCGAGGGAGTCGCCCGCTCAGCGCGTTGGGTCACGACAGTCGCCTCGACCTCACGAAGGTCCACTCCCCACTCCGGTCGCCCCTCAGATAGGGCACGGTAGCGCTCCTTCTCTCAGTGCGAAACCAGGGACGCGAGTGACTGGTGGGACGGATCGACCTCATCGGATCAACTTGGACATTCTGCGGTCGGCCAGAGGCTTGCCACCCGTTTGACAGGTCGGGCAGTACTGCAACGACCGGTCGGCGAACGACACTTCACGCACCAGGTCGCCACAGACCGGGCACGGCAGCCCGGTCCGCGCGTGGACCCGGAGCCCCGAACGCTTCTCCGCCTTCAGCGTCGCGGAACCCTGACCGATGCTGCGCTCGACAGCGTCGGTCTCGACCGATCGGAGTGCACCGTACAACCGAGTGACGTCCGCGTCACTCAGGCGGTAGGCGAGAGCGAACGGCGACATCTTCGCGACGTGCAGGATCTCGTCCGAATACGCGTTGCCGATGCCGGCGATCACGGTCTGGTCGGTGAGCACGCCCTTGATCTGCCCGCGGTGGGACCGGATCCGTTCGGCGAACTCCTCCTCGGTGACCGCGAGCGCGTCCGGGCCGAGCCGGGCTACGCCCGGCACCTCGTTCGGGTCGCGGACGAGGTAGACCGCGAGGCTCTTCTTGGTGCCGGCCTCGGTGAGGTCGAACCCCGACTCGTCGTCCAGGTGGACGCGGAGCGCGATCGGCCCGCGGCCCGGCTTCGGCGGCGCGGCCGGCAACTTCTCCCGGTAGTGCAGCCAGCCGGCGCGGGCCAGATGGGTGATCAGGTGGATGCCGTCGACGTCGATGTCGAGGAACTTCCCGTGCCGGGTCGCGCCGGTGATCATCGAGCCGTGCAGCGACATGGGTGACGGGTCGTACGTCTTGAGCACGCCGATCGCGGCGACGTCGATTCTGGTGATGGCACGGCCGACGGCACGCTCGCGCAGGTACGCGGCGAGCGCCTCGACCTCCGGAAGCTCGGGCACGTACCCCAGTCTGCCCGCGTGAATCCACTGACCGCGCGTGGACCCCTACGGCGTGTCCGAATCGGTGCGGTCGGCCTCGGCGGTACGGATGAGGGGCGTGGGGGTCTCGCTCGGCGCCTCCGAGGGCGTTTCGCTCGGTTCTGGCTCCGGCGTCGCCGACGGCGACTCGGTGACCTCGGCCTCGGCCTCGGCCGGTGGTTGCTCCACGGACAGCGTCAGATCCCCGGTCCTCGTCTCGGTGCGGCCGGAGCAGTCGGCCGTCGTCACGCTCATGCGGACGCGGAAGCGGCCGGCCGGGAACCGGTGGACGCTCTCCAGCTCGCCGCCGTGGGCCCCGGGAGCACCGACGCAGGAGACGGCGCGGAGCGAACTCGTCGCGGTGCCGTCGCCCCAGTCCTCGGTCAGGCCGGCGTAGCGTCCGCTGCCGTCGCTCCAACGGATCCGGATCCGGACGTCCTCACCGGCGACCGGCGTGCGGTCGGACGTGGTGACGGTGACGGTCAGGCCGCTCGGCTCCGCCGTCCGTGGTGCTTCCGCGGCCGGGCGGGGTGCGCTGTCGGCGGCCGGCGACATCGCGTTCGAGCGGGCCGGGTGCTGGGTGTCGGCGGCGGCCCGGCCCGGCGCTCGGTTCGGCGCGGCCAGGTGCGTCTCGGCCGGCCCCGGATCGGCCAGCCCGGCGCCGAGCAGGAACGCGGGCACGGCGAGCGCTCCGAGCACGCCGATCGCGACCGCTCGGCGGGTGCCTTCGTTCGTCCGCCGCACGCCCGGCCCAACGCTCGAACATTCGGCTAGTAACGCGACACGACGGTCTAGTTACGGATAGTGCCGGAAACTCTGTCGTGAACCTCGTCAATATGGTACGCATCGGACGCCAATACCGACTTTCCACGGGGGTGACCCAATCGCTGCGCCGGTGATGCCACGCGCCCGGCCCGCCGAGCGCTACCGGGCTCGGATCGCGGTGGTCGGCGGCGATCGGGACCCGGGCCTGCACCGCACGACGGGGGTCCTCGAGTCGGAACCGAGCTTCGACGTCCTGACCGATCACTCGATCGGCCGTGACCGGCTGACGCTGCTCGACCGGGCCCAGCCGGACGTCGTGCTGGTGGGGCGGTTCCCGGGGCGTCCGGACCTGATCGCGCTGATGGCCCGCGAGGTGATGGACGCGTCCGGGCGGACAGCCCGGCTGGTCGCGCTGGCCACCGGAGCCCCGGACGCCGAGCTGCGGGCCGTGCTGCGGGCGGGCGCGATCGGCTTCCTGCGCGCCGACGCCCGCCGGGCGACCGTCATCGAGGTGATCCTGCGGGCCGCCGAGGGCGCGGTGCCGTCCGGGTCGACCGCGGCCACGACGCTGGCGACGGCGTTCGCGGCGCCACCGCGGCAGCCGGGGGCGGGCGCCCGGCTCGGCCAGCTCACCCGGCGCGAGCGGGACGTCCTCCGGCTGGTCGCCAAGGGGCTGTCCAACGGCGAGATCGCGGCTCAGCTCGTCGTGACGACCAGCACCGTGAAGACGCACATGAACGCGATCCTGGGGAAGCTCGGGCTACGCGACCGGGTGCAGGCGACCGTGTTCGCGTACGAGAGCGGCCTGGTGCGGCCAGGCGGACCCTAGGGCTTCTTGCCGAAGATCTTCACCGGGGTGCCGTACTTCGTGTACTTGAACAGGGTCCGGGCGTCGATCGGCAGCAGGTTGATGCAGCCGTGCGAGCCCGGCGATCCGCCGTCGTAGAGGTACGTCGTCGTCTGGTGGAAGCCCATGTCGGCGTAGAAGCGCTCCCAGTACGGCAGCTTCACCTTGAAGATCGTCGAGACCGTCGAGACCTTCTTGTCCTGGATGCGGAACAGCCCGGCCGGGGTGGCCAGGCCGGCCCGCCCGGTGCGGATCGGCGCCGGGCCGTAGGCCAGGCTGCTGTTCCGCTTCACCCAGAACACCTGGTGGGTGAGGTCGACGCAGACCCGGATGCCCCCGTTCGCGCCACACTTGCTGTACGAGGCATTGGCCAGCCGGGTGACGATCGACCCGGTGAGCGGGCCCGCGTAACCGGCCGTCGGCCGGATGCCCATCCGCTGCTGGAACCGCTGCACCGCGACGCAGTCGGCCTGGCTGGCCTTGCCGTCGACCTTCAGGTGCAGGTACTTCTCCACCTGGCGCTGGGCCGGCCCGGTGCGCGGCGAACAGCCGGCGGCCTGGGCCGACGAGGGGATCAGCAGGGCCAGGCCGGCCGCGAGAACCACGGCCACCAGAGCAGCGACACGACGGATCATGTTTGAGGGGCCTTCGTTCGGGGGTATGGCCACTCATTTATCGAACGGGTGCACACCCCGTCAATCGCTGAGTCACTTACTCGTCACGTACCGCTCGGTGCACCCGCTGCCGGACGTCGTCCCAGGCCTCGGCCAGCCGGGCGCGCCGGGCGACGCCGGCCTCGTCGGTGCGGTGCTGGTACGCCCGGCGCTCCCGGCCGAGCAGCAGCGCGAGGTTGACCAGGAACGGCGCCAGCGCGGGCGGGCCGTCGTCGTCGACCAGGTCTTCGATCACCCGGCGCGGCCCGTGCAGGTCGCCGAGCAGCACCCAGAGCTGGGCCAGGTCGAAGCCGGCCAGGTAGAGACCGACCGTCGACCAGTCGAGGAAGACGTAGCCGTCCCGGGTCTTGAGGACGTTGTCGAGCACCAGGTCGCCGTGGGCCAGCTCCCAGCGGCCGGCCGCGCGCCGGGCCAGTTCGGCGACCGCGGCCCGGTCGACGTCGTCGAAGACGCCCTGCCTGCGCGCCCGGTCGATCCGCGGCGCGTAGTTGACGATCCACGACTGCCCGACCGGCGGCTGCCACTTGGCCAGCTGACGTAACTCGGTGAGCGCCCCGGCCAGCTCGTCGGCCGGGATGGACGCGGTCGGGTGCCGGTCGGCGGCCAGCGGCCGCCCGAACACCCGCTCGAGCAGCAGGACTCCGCGGCCGGCGTCGGCGTTCAACAGCCGGGCCGTCCGCACCGGGGGCGGCGACGTCTCGAACAGCCGGTAGGCCTCGACCTCGCGCAGGAAGTGCTCGCGCCAGAACGGCGACCCGCCCGCCTGCACCTTGGCGACGACCGGGCTCAGGTCGACGCTGCCCGCCACCACGAACGACGTCGGGCTGCGGTGCAGGACCGCGCCCGGCACGAAGCGTGGACACACCTCGTAGACGAGGCCCAGCAGGGCGTCGTCCGAGACCGGATCGGTATCGGTGAACAGCATCGGGCCCGATAGTGCCTTATCGACGCGTGATCGCGTACCGAACCGAGAGGCGGGTAACGCCGACGCCATGGTTGATTTCGGATACACGCTCATGTGCGAACAGGCCGGGCCGACGGCGCTGGTGCGCGACGCCGCCGCGGCCGAACGGACCGGCTTCGACTTCGAAGTGATCAGCGATCACTACTTCCCGTGGCTGACCGAGCAGGGGCACGCCCCGTACGCCTGGTCGGTGCTCGGCGCGGTCAGCCAGGTCACCGAACGCGTGCCGCTGATGACGTACGTGACCTGCCCCACGGTCCGGTACCACCCGGCGGTCATCGCCCAGAAGGCCGCGACCGTGAGCCTGCTCTCGGGCGGACGGTTCTGGCTCGGGCTCGGCGCCGGCGAGAACCTCAACGAGCACGTGGTCGGGCGCGGGTGGCCGTCGGCCAACGTCCGGCACGAGATGCTCAGCGAGGCCGTGGACATCATCGCCGCGCTCTTCACCGGCGAGTACGTCAACTACGCGGGCGAGCACTTCCGCGTCGACTCGGCGAAGCTCTGGGACACCCCCGACGCCCCGCCGCCGATCGGAATCGCGGTGTCCGGCGCGCAGTCGGCCGCGCTGGCCGCCGAGAACGCCGACTTCCTGGTCGCGGTCGAGCCGGTCGGTGACCTCATCGACCAGTTCGACCGGGAGAGCGGCAAGCCGAACGCCCCGAAGGTCGGGCAGCTGCCGATCAGCTTCGACCCCGACCGGGACGCGGCGGTGACCAGGGCCCACGAGCAGTTCCGCTGGTTCGGCAACGGCTGGAAGGTCAACGCCGAGCTCCCTGGTCCGGCCGGGTTCGACGGGGCCAGCCAGTTCGTCCGCGAGGAAGACGTCGCTGAATCGATTCCGTGCGGTGACGACGTCGACGCGGTGATCGAGGCGGTGCGCCCGTACGCCGAGGCCGGCTTCACCCACCTGGCGTTCGTGCAGATCGGCGGCGAGCACCAGGACGGGTTCCTGGACTGGTCGGAAAAGGCACTTCTGCCGGCACTACGGGAGGAGTACGGCTCGAGGTGACGTAGCGCACATGCGGGTCGGGTGAGCCGGATGGGGATGCGCGGGGGACGAAGGAGCGCAACGATTTCGACACCGGCCGCTCCCGGTAGTAGCGTTCCGCGCTCCGAGGCATATCGATGAGGGGATGCTATGAGAACCGGCGGTACGACCAGTACCGACTGGGTGATCAGCGCAACAATCAGACCCTCGATCGGGTTGAAGACGCGCAATGGGTCGGCCCTGATCGGGCCGACCCATGAGCCGGAGGGAGAACTTGTGGGCAAGGGGGGAGTTGAACCCCCACGTCCTTTCGGACACACGGACCTGAACCGTGCGCGTCTGCCATTCCGCCACTTGCCCGGCGAGACTTGGGAACTCTAACACGTGCCGGATGCTCCCCTCTCGGGGGTTCGCGGCGGCCGATACGATCATGCCGAACCGAGGACAGGAGGAACCGGTGGGCGTTCTGCAGCGCTTCGAGAAGAGGTTGGAGAACCTCGTCGAGGGGGCGTTCGCCAAGGTCTTCAAGGGAGTCGTACATCCCGTGGAGATCGCTAGCGCGATGCAGCGCGAGGCGGATGCGCACAAGTCCATCTTGGGCGGTGGGCGCACACTGGTTCCCAACCGCTACATCATCGATCTGAGTCCCAGCGACCACGATCGACTGGCGCAGTACGCGGCGCCGCTAGCGCAGGAACTGGCTCAGGCCCAGGCCGAGTACATCGGCGAGCAGGGCTGGACGGTCTACGGCGACGTCATCGTCGAGATCGAGCGGGGTGACGGTCTCGACACCGGCATGTTCCGGATCGCGGCCGAGGTCTACACCGGCGGAGTCGAGCCGGCCCACAACCCGAACCCGTACCAGAACCCGCCGCCCCAGGGTTACAACATGCCGCCGGTCAGCGCGCCTCCCGGCCCGCCGGTCAGCGGCCCGCCCGGGTACGGCGGTCCGGTGAGTGCTCCCCCGATGCACTCCAGCGGCGCTCCCTACGGTGCGCCCGGCCCGCAGGGCGGTGGCTACGGCGCCCGGCAGGCCCGTCTGATCACGTCGGACGGCCGGCAGTTCACGATCGTGATCGGCTCGACCGTGATCGGCCGGGGCGAGGGCGCGCAGGTGCGGCTGGCCGACGTCGGTATCTCGCGGCAGCACGCCCGGGTCGACTTCGACGGTTCGCGGGTGGTGCTGACCGACCTCAGCTCCACCAACGGCACCACGGTCAACGGGAACCGGATCAACGCCGCCGCGCTCCAGCACGGCGACGTCGTTCAGCTCGGAACCACGTCGCTCACGTTCCGGCTGGATGGCTGATGCCGGAAGTAGTTCTCGCGGTCGCCCGGTTCGGCTTTCTCGCGCTGCTCTGGGTGTTCGTGTTCGCCGTCGTCGGGGTCATCCGGCGTGACCTGTCCGGGGCTCGTCAGCCCCGGCTGGTCGCGGCGCCCCGGGGCATCCCGCTGGCGCCGCAGGGTCGTCCGGCGAAGGCGAAGCGCGGCGACCGCGGTGCGCCCCGCACCATGGTGGTCACCGAAGGCGCACTGGCCGGAACGCGCATCACGTTGGGTGACTCTCCGATCACGCTCGGACGAGCCGACGACTCCACACTGGTACTGAATGACGACTATGCGTCAGCGCAGCATGCACGTCTGGTGCCGCGTGCGGGCGAGTGGCTGATCGAGGACCTCGGGTCGACCAACGGCACGTATCTTGGCCCAACCAAGATTTCCGGCCCGACCCCAGTTCCCCTGGGCGCGCCGATCCGGATCGGGCGCACGTCGATCGAGTTGCGCTCATGAGCCTGCGAAGCGAGCGAAGCATGTCGATAAGGCACCTCCTCGGCGAGGATCGCGAATGAGCCTCACGCTGCGCTACGCGGCAAAGTCCGATCGAGGGCTCATTCGTGAGGGAAACGAGGACTCGGTCTACGCCGGTCCGCGCCTTCTCGCCGTCGCTGACGGTATGGGTGGTATGGCTGCCGGTGAGGTGGCATCGAACATCGTCGTCCGGGCGCTGGAGCCGCTGGACGAAGACGTCTCCTCCAGTGACCTGGTCGACGCGCTGCGGGCGGCGATCGGCCACGCGAACCAGCAACTCCGGGACGCGGTGGACGCCAACCCGGCTCTGGAGGGCATGGGCACGACGCTGACCGCGCTGATGTTCAGCGGAACGCGTCTCGCGCTGGCCCACGTCGGCGACTCGCGGGCCTACGTCCTGCGCAACGACGAGCTCCACCAGATCACCCGGGACGACACCTACGTCCAGATGCTGGTGGACGAGGGACGCATCACCGCCGACGAGGCGAACACCCACCCGCAGCGCTCCCTGCTGACCCGCGCGCTCGACGGCCGCGAAGTCGAGCCGGAGTTCTCGGTCCGGGAGGCCCGCCCGGGCGACCGGTACCTGCTCTGCAGCGACGGGCTGTCGAGCGTCGTCTCGGCCGAGACGATCGCGGACGCGATGCGGATAGACGATCCGGCGCAGGTGGCCAATCGGCTGATCCAGCTCGCGCTCCGTGGCGGCGGGCCGGACAACATCACGGTGATCGTCGCGGACATCCTCGACGACCGGCTGGCCGACAACGCACCGGTCGTCGGCGGCGCGGCCGCCCGCGACCGGACCACGTCGGCGACCGCCGACACGGCCGCGGGGCGGGCGGCGCTGGCCACCCCGCCCCGGCCGGCGCCGGCCCAGGAGTACGAGGTCGAGGACGAGCCGGAGCAGGTTCCGTCCGGCGGCCGGCACCGCAAGCGCACCACGGCGCTGCTCACCGTGCTGGCCCTGGCCGCCCTCGCCGCCGGTGGCTACGCCGCCTGGCACTACACCCAGCAGCAGTACTACGTGGGAACCTCGGCCGGACACGTTGCGATATACCGCGGCGTGTCCGGCTCTCTGGCCGGGCTCAAGTTCTCCAAGCTGCAGGACGACACCGATCTCCAGCTGGACGACCTCGAGCAGGTCGCCCGCGACTCGGTGCAGGACACGATCCCGGCCGAGAACCGTGAGGACGCGTACACGATTGTGGACAACCTGCGACGGGAGAAGCTGCTCCCGTGGTGCCACGGCGACGTGAAGACCACGCCGTCGACGCCGTCGGCCCCGCCCAGCCCGTCGACGTCGTCCTCGCCCGGCGCCAACTCCAGCCCCAGTAGTTCGCCGACCCCGGCGGCTCCCCCGTCTCCTACCCCTACCGCCTCTCGGCCGTCGGGGGAGGTTCTCCCAGCCACCGACGCTGACGATCCCGGTGTGAACTGTCGGGAGATTCGGTGACGGCTTCGGCCGCTCCGCGCCCAGCCGGCGGCGCCGACCCCGCTCTCACCAGCGTGATCGGTCGGCCGGACCGTCCGCTGGCCAACAATTCGCGTAACACCGAGCTGATCCTGCTGGTCGTTTCCCTGGTCGTCGTGTCCGGGATGTCGCTCGCGGTTCAGGGTTCGGTACTCGGCGAGATCAACGCGGGCGCGCTGGCGCTGCCCGGTCTGCTCGCCATCCTCTTCTTCGGCGCGCACGTCGCGATCCGGTTCCTGGCCCCGTACGCCGACCCGCTGCTGCTGCCCGCGGTGGCGACGATCAACGGCATCAGCGTCGTGTTCATCCGCCGGCTCGACCTGGGCCGCCTGACGCCGGACGAGCGGATCGCCGCCGGTGTGCTCGGTGGCGACGGCAGCGAAGCGCTGAAGCAGTACATCTGGGCCGCGGTCGCGATCATCGGGTTCGTCGCCCTGCTGTGGATCGTCCGCGACCACCGGACGCTGGCCCGGTTCGGGTACATCGCGCTGTTCACCGGTCTCGTGCTGGTACTGCTGCCCGCGGTGCTGCCCGGGTCGTTGAGCGAGATCAACGGCGCCAAGCTGTGGATCATCATCCCGGGCGTCGGCCAGATCCAGCCCGGTGAGTTCGCGAAGATCGCGCTGCTGCTGTATTTCGCCCGCATTCTGGTCGACAACCGCGACTTCCTGCAGATCGTCGGCAAATTCTCGACGCTGAAGGCCACCCCGCGGTTCCTGTTCGACGCGTACGCGCCGATGGTCAGCGCCTGGCTGGTCAGCCTCGGCGTCCTGATGTTCGAGAAGGACCTCGGTACGTCGCTGCTGTACTTCGGGCTGTTCCTGGTGATGATCTACATCGCCACGAACAAGGCCCGCTGGGTGGCGATCGGCCTGGTCATGTTCATGATCGGCGCCTACCTGGCGTTCCTGGTCGTGAGCCGGGTCAAGCTGCGGGTCGAGGTCTGGCTGCACCCGTTCGACGACCCGTTCGACAAGGGCTACCAGATCGTCCAGTCGTTGCTGGCGCTCGGCAGCGGTGGGCTGTTCGGGGCCGGCCCCGGCGCCGGTTCGCCGAACCTGCTGAGCCTCTACGCCAGCACCGACTTCGTGTTCGCGGCGATCGGCGAGGAGATCGGGCTGTTCGGTCTCACCGCTCTGCTCGTGCTGTACGCGCTGATCGCGTCCCGGGGCATCCGGGCCGGCCTGGACGTCCGCGACTCGTACGGCAAGCTGCTCGCCGGTGGGCTCGCGTTCTCGATCACCTTGCAGACGTTCGTCATCGTGGGCGGAGTGACGAAGCTGATCCCGCTGACCGGTCTGACGACCCCGTTCCTCGCGTACGGCGGTTCGTCGCTGATCGCCAACTGGCTGATCATCGGCCTGCTCATCCGGATCTCCGACGCGGGTCGACGTCCGGCCAAGGTGAAGGCGCCGCCGCTGCAGCTGCGCGACGCCCCGACCGAGGTGGTCAAGCTGTGAATGCCCCGCTCCGTCGCGTAGCGATCGCGGTGCTCGTGCTGTTCGCGCTGCTGTTCGTCAACTTGAACTACGTCCAGGTCGTCAAGGGGGACGACTACCGCAACAGCGACCTGAACGAGCGCGTCCGCATTTCCAGCTATGAGCGGCCCCGCGGGCTGATCATGGTCGAAGACCAGTCGATCGCCGAGTCGGTCGAGACCGACGGCCGCTACAAGTACCAGCGGAAGTACCCCCAGGGCGAGCTGTACGCGCACGTCACCGGCTACCAGTCGATGATCTACGGCACCTCGGAGATCGAGTCGGCCGAGAACGAGGACCTCTCCGGGCAGTCCGACAAACTCTTCGTCCGCCGGATCACCGACATGATCACCGGCAAGAAGAGCAAGGGCGCGAACGTCATCCTGACGCTCGACAAGGAAGTCCAGCAGGCGACCGCGAACGCGCTCGAGGGCCAGAAGGGTGCGGCGATCTCGCTCGACCCGCGGACCGGCGAGATCCTGTCGCTGGTCTCGCTCCCGACGTACGACCCGAACCCGTTCGCGGCGCACACCGACAAGCCGCAGAAGGACGCGTGGGCGAACCTCAACGGCGACAAGGAGAACCAGCCGCTGCTCAACCGCGCGCTGCGTCAGACCTATCCGCCGGGCTCGACGTTCAAGGTGATCATGTCGACCGCGCTGGTCGAAGACGGGCTCACGGCCGACTCCGAGGTCGACGCCCCGAACCGGTACACGGCGCCGCAGACCACCAAGTACATCGAGAACTTCCACGGCGAGACCTGCGGCAACGGCGTCCAGGTGACGCTGGAGTTCGCGCTGCAGGAGTCGTGCAACACGGTCTTCGCGAAGCTCGGCGTCGAGAAGCTCGGGGCCGAGAAGATCAAGGAGAAGGCCAAGGAGTTCGGGTTCGGGCAGAAGATGTCGATCCCGACCGACGTGGCCGCCAGCCAGACCGGCGACCTGCCCGACCCGCCGTCGGTGGCCCAGTCGAGCATCGGCCAGCGTGACGTCCGCATGACGCCGCTGCAGGGCGCGATGATCGCCGCGGCGGTGGCGAACAACGGCAAGCTGATGACGCCGTACCTGGTGAAGAAGGTCGAAGCGGCCGACTACACCACGCTCTCCACGACTCGGCAGAAGACGCTCTCGACGCCGATGACCGACTCCACCGCGGGCGAAGTCCAGAAGATGATGCGCGCGGTGGTGCAGGACGGCACCGGCAAGCGGGCCCAGATCGACGGGGTCGATGTCGGTGGCAAGACCGGAACCGCGGAGGACGGCGACGAGCGTCAGGACCACGCCTGGTTCATCGGTTATGCGATCGTCGACGGGCAACCCGTAGCGGCGGTGGCAGTGGTTCTGGAGAACGCCGGCAAGTCGAGCGCGTCCTCCGCGCAGATCGCCGGAACGATCATGAAGTCGATCATCGAGCAGCGAGCGAATCGATGAACCGCAGCGAGGGCCCGCAGGGGCCCGCGAATCCGAGGACGAGGCGATGACGGACGCCCGCCTGCTTGGCGGCAGGTACGAAGTCGGCACCGTGCTGGGCTACGGCGGTATGGCCGAGGTCCACCTGGGACGTGATCACCGGCTCGGCCGGGACGTCGCGATCAAGGTTCTGCGATCCGACCTGGCCCGGGACCCTGGCTTCCAGGCGAGGTTCCGCCGGGAAGCCCAGAACGCGGCCGCGCTCAACCACCCGGCGATCGTCTCGGTCTACGACACCGGCGAAGACATGAACAGCCGGGACGGCGTCCCGGTGCCGTTCATCGTCATGGAGTACGTCGAGGGCCAGACCCTCAAGGAGGTCCTCCAGGCCGAGGGCCGGATCATGCCCCAGCGGGCGCTGGAGATCGTCGCCGACGTCTGCGCGGCGCTCGACTTCAGCCACCGGCACGGCATCATCCACCGGGACATCAAGCCCGGCAACGTCATGCTGACCCCGCAGGGCGCGGTCAAGGTGATGGACTTCGGTATCGCCAGGGCGATCACCAGCGCGTCCTCGCAGATGACGGCGACGTCCGCGGTGATCGGTACCGCGCAGTACCTGTCTCCCGAGCAGGCCCGCGGTGAGACCGTGGACGCCCGCTCGGACGTCTACTCGACCGGCTGCCTGCTCTACGAGCTGCTGGTCGGCGAGCCGCCGTTCACCGGCGACAACCCGGTGTCGGTGGCCTACCAGCACGTCCGGGAAGACCCGATCCCGCCGAGCCACCGCAACCCCGAGGTCAGCGCGACGATCGACGCGATCGTCCTCAAGGCGATGGCCAAGAACCCGGCGGCCCGGTACCAGAGCGCCGGCGAGATGCGCGCCGACCTGCTGCGGGCGGCGGCCGGACGTCCGGTGGCGGCGACCGCGGGCATGAGCGGGGCCGAGCGCACCGCGGTGCTGGGTGGTGCGGGCGCGACCCGGGTGGTGCCGAGCGCGGCCGGCGGCGGCTACCAGACGATGGGTGGCCCGGTCGGTGGCGGTGCTCCGCCGCCGAAGCGTCGTGGCGCGGCGATCGCGGTCGGCATCCTGGCCGTCGTCGCGCTCATCGCGGTCGTCGCGTTCGCCGCCAGCAAGCTGGGTGGCGGCGGCGGCCAGTCGGTGACCGTCGACAACGTCGTCGACGCGAACATCTCGTCGGCGCGGACCACGCTCGAGGCCAAGGGCCTCAAGGTGCAGGTCAAGAACGTCGAGAGCCCGGCCGACAAGAAAGACCGGGTACTCGAGCAGAACCCGGCCGCGGGCTCGACCGCCAAGGAGGGCGACACGGTCGAACTCTCGGTCGGGGTCGGCCCGGGTCAGGTCTCGGTGCCGAAGCTGACCGACCTCGACCAGGACGGGGCCGAGGAGGCCCTGAAGGCGGCCGGCCTCAACATCAATGTCCAGGAAGACGACAACAGCGACGAGCCCGAGAACTCGGTCACCAAGCAGGACCCGCAGGCCGGTGCGAAGGTCGCCAAGGGCAGCTCGGTGACCGTGTACGTCTCCAAGGCCAACCTGGTGCTGGTGCCCGACGTGCGGGGCGCTCCGGTGGCCGAGGCGACCGCCACGCTGAAGGCGAAGGGCTTCCAGGTCAGCGTCCGGAACCAGCCGTCCGACAGCCAGCCGGCGGGCACGGTCATCAGCCAGACGCCGAGCCAGAACAGCAAGCGGAGCCCGAACTCGACGATCACGATCACCGTGTCGAGCGGCCCGTCGAACCCCAGTCCGTCCGACGACCCGGGCGAGAGCCCGGGCGACGGCAACGAGACCTCGGAGCCGCCGGACCCGACCGAGAGCACCGGGACGTCCGCGTCGCCGGAAGCGACGCCGCAGCGGGGAACCAACTCGCTGATTCGTTGAGGAGGTGCCTCGGCACTTCTGAAGGGGTGGTCGATGAGCGACTTCACGGTCGACTCGAGATCGGCCACCCCGGTGTACCGGCAGATCGTCGAGCAGGTCCGCTATCTCGTCGAGACTGGCGCGCTGCGCCCCGGTGAGCGGCTGCCCCCGGTGCGCACGCTCGCGGACAACCTCGGCGTCAACCGCAACACGGTGACCAAGGCCTACGCCACGATGCGCGAACTCGGGCTGATCGAGACCAGGGGCGCGTCCGGAACGATCGTCGCGAGGCTGTCCGGGCCGGAGCCGGCCTCCCCGGAGGTCGCGCTCCTCGACGCGGTCCGGGCCGCCGTACGCAGCGGCATGACCCCGGAGGCGGTGCGGGACGCGGCGTACGCGTTCGCCCAGCAGGCCGTGCCGACTGTGCCGACTGTGCCGACTGTGCCGACTGTGCCGACTGTGCCGACTGTGCCGTCCGTGCGGGCCGTCTTCGCCGAATGCAACGAGGAACGCGCGGTGGCCTTCGCCAAGGAGCTCTCCGACCGCCTGCACATCGACGTCCGGCCGGGCCTGCTCTCCGAGCTCGACACGTCCACCGCCGACGCCCAGCTGGTCATCACGACGTTCTTCCACCTGGCCGAGGTCGAGCGCTGGGCCCACACCGCGCGGCGGGACGTCAAGACCGTCGCCGTGGTGGTGGCGCCGCACATCCGGACGCTGATGAAGGTCGCCGAGCTGCCCGCGGGCGCCCGGGTGGGCGTCCGGTACTCGACCGACCATCAGGCCCGGCAGGTACGGGATTGGCTGGCCGCGGCCGGTCCGGCGGAGGTCGTCGTCGTGTCCGACCCGGATCCCGGGCTGGCGGTGCTCGTCGTGCCGAGCGAGGAGCCCTCGCTGGGTGCGATCGCCGGACCGGACACCGAGGTGGTGGAGTTCGGCAACGTCCTCGACGAGGGGTCGATCCGGATGGTGGCCACAGTCTTGGATGAACTCTGATCGACAGCGGTTTGGCCTAGGACAAGAGCGGACAAGGAGTTGGCATAGGCCAAGACCTTTGTGGAGGGTTCCGATGTCCGTGCAGACCGAACACGACACCCTGAACCGCTTGACCCCCGATCGTCAGACCAGGCCCGGCTGGCCCGAGTTGCTAGTCGGCCTGGTCGTCATGGCTGTCGTCGCCTACGGAGTCGGTATCGCGCTCCGGGTGACCGGGGCGGCCGCCGCCATGGGCCCCGTCGCCTTCGGCGTCATCCTGGCCGCGCTGTCCGGCGTGGCCGGGCTGATCGCGTTCGGCGCGGCCGATCGGCTCCGGGTCCGCGACTGGAGCGCCTTCGGCGTACGGCGCACCAGCCGGCGCTGGATCCTCATCGGCCTCGCGGCCGGGCTGGTCGCGCTGGTGGTGGCCAACCTGCTCTCGACGCTCATCCTGAGCCTGTTCGATCTGCCCACCGACACCCAGCAGTCGTACGCGGACGCGGCCGGCGGCGGGGTCGTCCCGGCGATCCTGTCGGCGCTGTTCCTGGGAGTCCTCACGCCGATCGGCGAGGAGTTCCTGTTCCGCGGTGTCGTCGCCACCGTGCTGCTGCGCTACGGCGCGCTGATCGGCGTCGTCGGCAGCGCGTTGATCTTCGCCGCGATGCACGGTCCGAACATCGTCTTCGTCACCGCGCTCGTCGTCGGGCTCATCGCGGCCGAGCTGCGACGTCGCAGTGGATCGGTCTGGCCTGGCGTCGTCGCGCACCTGGTCAACAACGTCATCGTGCACGGTGCGCTGGTGGTGCTGGCCCTGACGTCCTGATCCCACTCAGGCGTAGGCGGCCAGCCGGCGCTCCTCGACCTGCTCGACCAGCGGCGCCGACCGCTCCACGGCGCCCTGGTCGCCGCAGATCGCCAGCCAGTTCGCGAGCATCCGGTGACCGCCCTGGGTCAGCACCGACTCGGGGTGGAACTGGACGCCCTCGACGGCCAGCTCGCGGTGCCGCATCGCCATCACGACCCCGGACGGCGTGCGCCCGGTGATCTCGAACGACGCCGGGATCGTGTCTTCGACGACGGCCAGCGAGTGGTACCGCGTCGCGGTGAACGGGTCGGGCAGGCCGGCCAGCACGCCGGCGTCCGCATGGTGGACCTCGCTGGTCTTCCCGTGCAGAAGCTCCGGAGCGCGGTTCACGGTGGCGCCGTAGGCGACGCCGATGGCCTGGTGGCCGAGGCAGACGCCGAACAGCGGCAGCCGGCCGGCCAGCTGCTCGACCATCGGGATGCAGACCCCGGCGTCCTCGGGCGCGCCCGGGCCGGGTGAGAGCAGCACGCCGTCGACCGGGGCGCCGTCGACGTCGCCGTCGAGGACCTCAGCCGGTTCGACGGCATCGTTGCGGCGCACGACGCAGTCGGCGCCGAGCTGCCCCAGGTACTGCACCAGGTTGTAGACGAACGAGTCGTAGTTGTCGACGACCAGGATCCGCATGCAGTGGATTATCCACCGTCCACGGTCACGTCTCCGAACGGAAGCAGCGGTTCGGCCAACGGAAAGACGTAGAACCACAGCAGCAGGATGACCGACGCGACCAGCACCAGGAACAGGAAGCCCTTCACCGCCGCGTTGCCGGGCAGGTGATCCCAGATCCATCCGTACACGGCTACTGCACCTCCGCCGGGGTGCCCGCCGACGTCTTCTGGGTCTTGGTCTGCTTGGCCCAGACGATCATCCGCTCGTAGTTGTCCCACTTCGGGTTGCAGGTCGTGAGCGTGAGCAGCTTCTCGGTCGGCTTCTGGCCCGGCTGCTCGGGGTTCGCGCTCACCACCGAGACGTTCGTGGGCTTCGTGATGAAGTTCTTGCTGACCGCGTAGACGAACCAGTCGGTCTGGGTCTCGACGACGATCGTGTCGCCGGTCTGCAGCTTGTCGAGGTCCCAGAAGATCGACGGCATCCGGTGGCCGGCCACCGCGAAGTTGCCGACCTGGCCGGGCATCTCGCTGTCCGGGTAGTGGCCGGGCGCGAGCTTGATGTCGGCCTGGGTCACTCCCTGCACCACGACCCACTTCTTGCCGAGCTTGGGGATGTAGAGGCGGGCCACGGCGGCGCCCTCGAGCGGCGGGGAGGCCTTGGTCGGGGTCGTCCCCGCGGTGGCCGGGGCCGGCTTGGCCGCCGCCTGCTGGTCGAACTGGGCGTTGAGCCGGTCCTGGTCGGCGTTGACCTGGTAGGCCTTGCCGTAGACCTCGTAGCCGGCGAACAGCAGAACGACGAGCCCGATCGTGATCAGGAGCTCGCCGAACGTCCGGATACCGCGGCGGACTATCGATTCGGGTTCGTCGCGTGGGTCAATCCGGTGGGACCGGAGTACGCCGGGAGCGTGACCTCCTGGGGGTCGCCGACCGTATATCCCAGGTTCCACGCGCGCGCGGCCTGGCGGTACAGCGACACCCCGGGGGACGCTTCGAGGGCGGCCCGCATCGACGAGACGTTGCCAATCGCGGTGATCACGAACGCCGGGGAGAACGTTCTCCCGTGGAGGAGCAGGGTATTGCCGACGCACCTCACGGCGCTGGTGGAGATCACGCGGATCCCCATGATGGTCATCGCTTCCGCGCCGCCCGCCCATAGTGCGTTCACCACCGCCTGCACATCCTGTTGGTGCACGACCACGTCGTCCGCGGTGGCACCGACCGGCAACACGCCGCCGGGCCGCCGAGGGGCGTCGTCGAGCTTGACCGTGAGCGACGGTCCGCGGACTTTCCCGAGCCCTGCCGGCCCGGTGAGTTCGTCGACGTCCTGCTGCGGGCCTTTCAGCCGGGCGTCGGTTCGCGTGTACGCGCGTGTCGCCTCATCAACTGAACGACGAAGATCAGCCGCTCGGCGTTCAGATGTGCCGACATCAGAATTACCGCGCCGGATCAACTCCGCGAGCTGTTCGCGGCGCCCACCCCGGAGATCGGAGCCCTGAGAGGTCTCCGCACTGGTGGCGAACAGGACGCCGGCCGCGAGCAGGACCACGGGCAGCGCCAAGCGCCAGCCGATTCTGCTTTCACGCGGCCCCGCTCGATGACGCGGAGAACGACCGCGCGGCCACTGCCGTGCCACATCGCCTCCTCGTCGTGTGCCTTGGACGACTACGCTAACCCGGGAACCCCGTATCAGGAGAAACCCGTGCCGAAGTCACGCGTACGTAAGAAGAAGGTCTACACAGCGCCGACCGACGTCCGGCCGAGCGCTGCCACCACCGCGAAGAGGGCGAAACCCAGCCCGCGGTGGGTGCCCGGAGTAGCCGTCGGCTTGATCGTCGCCGGGATCGCGTGGCTGGTGACCTACTACATGACCCAGGGCGAATACCCGGTCGCCGAGCTCTCGGCCTGGAACCTGGCCATCGGTTTCGGCATGCTCGTCGCGAGCCTGGGCGTCTTCACTCAGTGGCGGTAGTTCATCCACAGATCAGCCCCATATCTGGGCGTTAGCCTGTGGATATTGTGGATAACTTGCTGAGACTGTGGGCGAGTGGGCGCTGTGCCTGTGGAAAACTCCGATGACTCCTCGTCAGTGGCGGGTGCCGATCACGGTGCCGGCCGCCAAGTGGGCCGTCGCCGCCGTTCTGCTGGTGGCGACGGTGACGATCGCCCGCGATCTGACCGGCGCGGTCGTCGGCCTGCTGGTGGCGGCCGGGCTCGGCCTGTCCGGCGTCCGTGACGTCGTGGTTCCGGTCCGTCTCCAGGCGGACGCCGACGGCCTGAGCGTCTTCGTCGGGCCAGTCGGTCGGCAGCGGTCGTACCCGTGGAGCGCGATCGAGCGCATCCGGGTGGACGAGCGGCGTCGATTCCTGGGGCGATCGACGCTGCTCGAGATCGACGTCGAGAGCGAGCTGTACTTCCTCGGGCGCTACGAGCTCGGCGCGACTCCGGCCGAGGTGCTCGAGGACCTAGAGAATGCCGAACGCAGCCGTTCGCAGAGCGATCAGGACCGTTAGGGCCACCCCGACGCCGACGAGCCCGATCAGCTGCAGCCGGGCCCGGTTCGGACCGGCCGGCAGGTAGGCCATCAGGGCCCCGACGGCCGCGCCGACGACGAAGCCGCCGATGTGCCCCCAGATGCTGATGTTGGCGACGACGAAGCTCAGGCTGAAGTTCAGGATGATCAGGAACACCAGCCCGCGCGGGTCGGCACGGAGCCGGCGCAGGAAGAAGAACATCGCGCCGAGCAGGCCGAAGATCGACGCCGACGCACCGGCCGAAGCCTCGTTCAGCGGCGAGAACAGGTAGACGGCCACCGAGCCGCCGACGCCGGCGAACAGGTACAGCGCGAGGAACCGCCCGCGGCCGAGCAGCCGCTCGCATTCCCGGCCGAGAATCCACAGGGCGTACATGTTGAAGGCCAGGTGGATCAGGCCGTAGTGCAGGAAGTCGGCGGTGAACAGGCGCCAGAACTCGCCCGCGGCGATGCCGCCGGTGGCACCCCCGAAGTACGAGTACGCGGGGACGGCCGCGCCCCAGTCGGTGACGCCGGTGACGCCGCCGAAGATCACGAACCGGCCGAGCTCCCGGACCGAGACCTCGCTGGTGAGCACCGCGGCGACGACCGTGAGCAGCCAGGCCGCGATGTTGATGCCGATCAGCGCGCGGGTGACCGTGCCCTGCTCGCCGGACAGGTTGCCGCCGAAGACCGTGCGGGCCGGGATCGTCGTCCGGCGTCCCTCGCGGACGCACTCCGGGCACTGGAAGCCGACCGAGGCCGGGTTCATGCAGTCGGGGCAGATCGGCCGGTCACAGCGGACGCACGTGACGTACGTGCCGCGGTCGGGGTGCCGGTAACACACCGGCGTGGCGGTGGTCTGCGGACTTTCCTCGGTCACTGCCCATCCTCTGCTTGCTGGTCTAAAACAAACGGCGCGCCCGGGAAACGAGTTCCCGGGCGCGTCGGAGTGCTCGAGTCAGCGCTGCTCGATCGTGACGCTCTCGATCACCGCGTCCTGCACCGGCCGGTCCTGACGACCGGTCGGCGTCTTGGCGATCGCGTCGACGACCTTCTTGCTCTCGGCGTCGACCACCTCGCCGAAGATCGTGTGACGGCGGTTCAGGTGCGGCGTCGGGCCCACCGTGATGAAGAACTGCGAGCCGTTCGTGCCCGGCCCGGCGTTCGCCATCGCGAGCAGGTACGGGCGGTCGAACACCAGCTCGGGGTGGAACTCGTCCTTGAACTGGTAGCCCGGGCCACCGGTGCCGGTGCCGAGCGGGTCACCGCCCTGGATCATGAACCCGTCGATGACCCGGTGGAAGATCGTGCCGTCGTAGAGCTTCCGCGGGCCACTCTCACCGGTGCGGGGGTGAGTCCAGTCCTTGCTGCCTTCAGCCAGGCCCACGAAGTTGCGCACGGTCTCCGGCGCGTGGTTCGGGAACAACTTGATCGTGATCGGCCCGAAATTCGTGTGCAGAGTGGCGTAAAGATCGTCGGCCACGGGGTAGTTCCTCTCTATCGTGTAGGCCCCATCCTGCCACGGTGGTACGAGCTTGGACCTCCGTGCAGGATGGGTACATCGAGACCCACACAGAGGGGGCAAGATGGTGTTCCGTCGCAAGAAGGCCTCGACGCTTGATCAAGCGTCGGCCAAGGCCAAGGAGATCGGCGCAGAGGTCGGGGCGGGGGTAGAGCACCTTCGTAACGCCGCTGTGGCGACCGCCGGGGCGGCACGGGACGCGGTCAAGCCGGCGGTCGGCAGCGCACGTGACGCGCTGGGGCCGAAGGTCGACGCCGCGCGAGTGGCCGTCGCCCCGCGGGTGGAGGCAGCACGGGTGGCCGTGGCTCCGAAGCTGGAGCAGGCCCTGGAGAGCGCTCGGGAGACCGTGGGGCCGCGGGTCGGTTCGGCCCGTGACACCGTGGTGAGCACCGCGAAGCCGAAGGTCGACCAGGTTCTGGTCGCGCTCGCACCGCTCGTCGCGGCCGCGGTCGAGGCGCAGAGCACCTCCAAGAAGCAGGTCAAGAAGTCTGCCAAGAAGTTCGAGAAGCAGACTCGCGGCCAGCGCAAGGAGGCGGCGAAGCGGGCGCGGGAGACCGCACTCGCCCTGCGCGGTCAGCGGCGTCGCCGGTGGCCGTGGATGCTGGCTGCGCTGGCGGCCGGTACGGCCGTCGGTGCCGGTGCGGCTCTGGCCGCACGTCGGAACCGTCAGCCGGAGTGGGAAGAGTACGACCTGATCGAGCCGGACAACCGGAACACGATCAAGGCGAAGGCCGACCAGGTCGCCGATCGCGTCTCCGACGCGGCCGCGGCCGCCAAGGACTCGGTGAGCACCGCGGCCGACAAGGCGGCGGACAAGGCCGACGCGGCGGCGGCAACGGTCAAGGCCAAGTCGGCTCAGGCCTCGGACGCGACCGCTTCCGCGGCTGACAACTCGACGGGCGCACACAGCCCCCGAAGCTGACTCTTCCCGACGTGCCGAGGGCCCGCGACGATTCGGTCGCGGGCCTTCGCCGAACGTCTTACAGCCAGCCTGACTTCTTGAACAACCGGTGCAGCGAGAAGCAGATGATGAAGATGACCGAGAGCACCATCGGGTAGCCGAAGCGCCAGGTCAGCTCGGGCATGTAGCGGAAGTTCATGCCGTAGATGCCGGCCACCGCGGTGGGCACGATGCCGATCGCCGCCCAGGCCGAGATCTTCCGCATGTCGTTGTTCTGCTGGATGCCGGCCTGGGCCAGGCTCGCCTGCAGGATCGAGTTCAGCAGGTCGTCGAAGCTCGCGATCTGGTCGACGACCCGGCTGTGGTGGTCGGCGACGTCCCGGATGTAGCGCCGGATCTCTTGCGGGACGTTCATCACCGCGCCGCTGACCAGGCTCTCGAGCGGGCGGGCGAGCGGCAGCACGGCCCGCTTGAGCTCCACGACCTCGCGCTTGAGCTGGTAGATGCGCGGAATGTCGACGTTCGTGCTGTTGAAGACGCTGGCTTCCAGCTCGTCGATGTCGTCCTCGATCGCGTCGACGACCTCGACGTAGCGGTCGACGATCTGGTCGACGACCGCGTGGAAGACCGCCCACGGCCCCTGCTTGATCAGGTCGGGACGCTGTTCGAGGTTGGCCCGCACACCGCGCAGCCGGCAGGCGTCCCCGTGGCGGACGGTGATCGCGAACCGCTCGCCGAGGAACAGCATCACGTCGCCGGTCTCCACCACCTCGCTGCTGGCGGTCAGCTCGCCGCTGCGGATGTACCGGGCGGTCTTGATGACGACGAACGTGACGTCGGCGTACCGCTCCAGCTTCGGCCGGGCGAACGCGACGATCGTGTCTTCGACCGCCAGTTCGTGCAGGCCGAACGTCTTCGCGACGTCGGCGAACTCCTCGGCGGTGGCGTCGTGCATGCCGAGCCAGACGAACGCGTTGTCGTTGCGCTTGGTCGCCTCGAGAGCCGCGACGTAATCCATCCGGCCGGGCCGGCGGGCGCCGTCGATGTAGAGGCCGCAGTCGACGATCGCCGAGCCGGGCGTGCGAGCCGGGTGGGAGTCGGCGGCGGTGGTGGGGCCGCCGAGCGGTCGCGGCAGCACCTTCCCGAGAGTTCGGACCGGCGCGGCCAACGCTCGCGCCATCGGGCCCGATCGGATTTCACTGTTGACCATGCCGTCACCTCCCGGTGGAGAGCTACCTGCGGTTGTCCAACTGCCCCAGGATAGGCCGCTGTGACTCGGTACACGGCGTCTACCCGTTGGGTTACTGGATCGATCCAGTACGCTGGTAAGCGTACGAACACACCACAGACAACCCCGAAGGGGAGAGCTTGATGCCCGTCCTGTTGGCTCCGAGCCGACTCACGGTCGACATGTTTCGCACGCTGCTTCGTCGCCTCGACGAATGGACGCTGCGGGCGTTCAACGCCTGACGTAGTTCGGGCCGGTCAGACGAATTACGTCTGACCGGCCCCTTCGTTCAGGCGTCCGGATCGTCGGTGGCGGCCACCGACTTCGGTGCGTTCGCGCGCAGCGGCCGCAGCCACGACCAGAGCCCGAAGAGTGCCCCCAGCACGAACATGCCGATGCCGGTCCACAGATTGATCCGGATGCCGTCGGCCTTCTGCACCTCGCTGTCGGAATCGAAGATTCCGAGCACGATCAGGACGACGCCGTACAGCAGGAACAGGCCGGCGATGAGCCAGCGCAGATCGAACAGGCCGCGGGACGCGGACTGGGCGTGGACTTCCTCGTCGGTTTCGGACATCACGGGCTCCTAACTCAGAGGAAGATGATCGACAGGACGGCCGTGATGCCGAGGGCGGAGAAGCCCAGCACCTTCGGCGACTCCCACCAGCGGCGGACGTTCTGCGCGTCGGCGGCATCCGGGTTGTCGGGGTCGGGAACGCCCCAGACCAGACCCTTGACCTCGTCGATCGGCTTCGGCTTGGTCACCATCGTGACGATGACCGTCACCAGGACGTCGATGACGAACGCGGCGATAGCGCCCCAGAAGTTCCGGCTCTGCACCGACTCGAGGTGCACGACCGCGGGCAGCCCGAGCTTCTCGTTCAGGCTGAGGTAGGCCAGGACGGCTGCGGCAGTGCCGGAGACCAGGCCGGCGAACCCGGCCCACGGGGTCATGCGCTTCCAGAACACGCCGACGATGAACGTCGCGAACAGCGGGGCGTTGAAGAACGAGAACAGCGCCTGGACGTAGTTCATGATGTTCTCGAAGCCGGCCGCGATGAACGCGGTGCCGATCCCGATCAGGATGCCGACCACCGTGACGATCCGGCCGACCTGCAGGTAGTACCGGTCCGGACGGTCCTTGGCGACGTACGGCCGCCACAGGTCGTAGGTGAACACCGTGTTGAACGAGCTGACGTTCGCCGCCATACCGGCCATGAACGCGGCCAGCAGACCGGTCAGCGCGATGCCCAGCACGCCGTTGGGCAGGAACTTGGCCATGAGCTCGGGGATCGCGTCGTTGTAGGTCGGGCCGCCGTCCTGGCCCAGCTTCGGGATCAGGACGAGCGCGACGAGACCCGGGATGATCGTCAGCGCCGGGATGAAAATCTTCGGGAACGCGCCGATCAGCGGGGTGCGCTGGGCGGCGGAGAGGTCCTTGGCGCTCAGCGCTCGCTGGACCTCGGCGAAGTTCGTCGTCCAGTAGCCGAAGCTCAACACGAAGCCGAGGCCGAAGACGATGCCGATCCAGTCGCCGAGCGGGTTCGTGGTGTTGCCGACGGCCGTGCCGCCCCACTGGCTGAACGCCGCCGCGCCGAGGTCGGTGTTGTCGGTGACCTTGTCCTTCAGGCCGTCCCAGCCGCCGACCGCCGACAGGCCGACGATCACCAGCGGGATCAGGCCGGCCAGGATGACGAAGAACTGGAGCACCTCGGTGTAGATCGCGCCGGACAGGCCGCCGAGCGTGATGTAGATCAGCACGAAGCCGGCCGAGATGAAGATCGCCACCCAGAGCGGCCAGCCGAGCAGGCTCTGGATGATCAGGCCGAGCGCGTAGAGGTTGACGCCCGCGGTGAGCACCGAGGCGACCGCGAACGTCAGCGCGTTGAACGCGTGCGTCGGGTTGTTGAACCGGCGCCGCAGGTACTCGGGGACGCTGTGCACGCGCGTCGAGTAGTAGAACGGCATCAGCACCAGGCCGAGGAAGATCATCGCCGGCACGGCGCCGATCCAGTAGAAGTGGACCGTCGAGATGCCGTACTCGGCGCCGTTGGCGGCCATGCCGAGGATCTCCAGCGCACCGAGGTTGGCGGCGACGAACGCGAGCCCGGTCACCCAGGCGGGCAGCGCCCGGCCGGAGAGGAAGAAGTCCTCACTCGTGGCCACCGCCCGCCGGGCGAGCAAACCGATCGCGATGACGATGGCGAAGTAGATCCCGAGAATCGTGTAGTCGATGCCGTTGACATCCAGCGTGGCTGCCAAGTCGGTCGTCATACGACCCCACCCCTTTCCGCTGGAGTCGGCCGAAGGGGCTGAAGTGGGTGCGGCGGCGCGGCCCAGCGGAGGCCTTGTACCCCGTGGTAGGGCTGTCGAATCGTGTGGTCAGGCGATGTCGAGAGTGGTCTTCGTCAGGGGCGAGAGCGCGTTGAGGACGAGATTCGTCAGCAGGGCTTTCGGGCTCTGCAGGCCGTCTTGAGGCGAGTTCATCAGGCCGAAGATCGCGTGGGTGGCGGCGCGGGCTTCCTCGGGTGACCAGTCCGGGCGCACCTGGACGAGGACCTGCACCCATTCGTCGGCGTACTGGCGCTGCAGCTTCCGGACCGACTTCTTGGCGTCCGGAGGTAGCCGGTCGATCTCGTGCAGGTAGAGGCGCAGGAGGGACGGGCTGCCCAGCGCGAACTCGACGTGGAAGTCGACCAGCGAACGCAGGGCGGACTCCGCGTCGGGCGCCTTGGCGACGCGGCGGCGCCCTTCGTCACGCAGGTGCTTGCAGACCGGGGTGAACGCGGCGGCCAGCATGGCCTCTTTGCCGGCGAAGTGGTGGTACAGAGCCGGGCCGGTGACGCCGGCCGCGGCCCCCACGTCGTCCATCGAGACGCCGTGGTAGCCGCGGCGGGCGAACAGGTCGACCGCGATCGTCAGGATCTCGTCCCGGCGGGTGGAGGGAGCGTCTAGGAACATGCGCCGGTCGTACCGGCGTCGGCCGGCGGGTTCGCGGCCAGGTAGGCGTCCATCGTGTCGTCGCGCAGGGCCGCGTAGAGCTGCTCGCCCTTGACCGGGTCGAGCTCGACCGAGCTGCCGGCCGGCGTCTGCAGGTCGTCGGTAGTGAACGGGAGCGTCGTGCACCGCAGGTTGTTCGGCCGCAGCTTCTTGAGGCCGAGGGCCAGGTCGGGCAGATCGACGCTCTGGTCGACGGTGACCGACTCGGCGACCGTGCTCACCAGCTTGTCGAGCTTCAACGGGTCGGTGAGGATGCCCTTGGTCGTCATCTTTTTCGCGACCGCGAGGATGACCCGCTGCTGGTTCTGCATCCGGCCGAAGTCACCGCCGGGCACGGTCTTGCGCTGACGCATGAAGTCTTGAGCGCCGTCGGCGGTGAGGTAGTTGCACCCCTTCTTCCACTTCCGCGTGGTGTGGATCGAGTGCATCGAGAACGGGATGCAGACCGTGACGCCACCGACGATGCCGACGAGCTTCCGCACGCTGTTGAAGTCGAGCAGGAACGCACCGTTGAAATCGACGCCGGTGAGCTGCTGGACGGTCTTGGCGGTCAGGGCCGCGCCGCCGTGCACGAAAGCCGCGTTGATCTTGTCTTTGCCGCCCAGCCACTTGCCGTCGCCGGACGCGGGAATGTCGACGTAGCTGTCACGCGGTACCGAGACGATGTACGTCTTGCTCAGCGTCTTGTCGATGTGGGCGATCATGATCGTGTCCGACCGCAGACCGTCGGTCTTGGCGAAACTCGGATCGGTGACCCGGTTGTCGGAACCGAGGATCAGGAAGTTCAGCGGCCCCTCGGTGTACGAGGACTGCTTCTCCGAGAGGTTGCCGAGGATGTCGGCCCGCTTGACCTTGCTGTTGTACCGGTTCGTCAGGCCGTAGGCCGCGGTCAGCGTGCCGCTGGCCAGCACGACCAGGACCGCGCCGAAGATGATGCACGCCTTCGCCCAGGGCGGTGCTTTCGGCGTGCGTCGCGCCGTGGTGGAGCGGATTGGGGCCGGACCCGGTGCATCCGGCGGGGCCTCCTTCAGGCCGACTGCCATTCCGCTCCTCAGCGTCAGTCGTCGCCGCCCGGGCGGGACGAGAAACAGCCAGAAGTGTGTGGGCGCCGCACCACGACGAGCGGGCACTTAGTTCCGGCGATTCAGGGTCTGAGCGGCAGGTATACCGCGACCAGATGGGACGGAGCATAGCCAAGGAGGGGAAGAATTCGGCTAGCGATCGGGGAGTCTGTGGATGGATCCGTCCGAAGAGATGAGTAGGTGATCACGCTTCGCAGTTGCTGGTGACCATCGGTAACCGACTTCGGGCATTAGTGCACGTCGGCGTGGAAAGGTGCCGTAGTCGGGACCGATTTACGGGTCAGGAAAAGGGCATTTTCCGTTATTGCGGGGATAGGAATCGCTCGACTCATTAAATGCCCACATAAACGACGGAAGGCCAAGCGCGGTGCGCCTGGCCTTCGTTCGTGTCGTGCGGGGCTCATCACCCGCCTGCTGTGGAGACGAGGGGAATCGAACCCCTAACCCCCGCCTTGCAAAGGCGGTGCTCTGCCAATTGAGCTACGTCCCCGAACTCGCCGGCGGCCTCGCAGCTGGCGAGCTACCTCAGATGGATTCTCAGCGGTGGTCGGGCGCCGTCGTGGCCTCGTGCCACAACTCACGCTCGTCGCTGGCTTCCTTGAACTTCTTCGCAGCCACAACGGCGATGCCTGCGAGAACCGCAAGCACGAGCGCCTTCTTCAACATGGAGAGTGCCCCTTTCCGATGTGCTGCGTTTTGGCTGCTGGGGTGGGGCTAGCTGGAATCGAACCAGCGACCTCATCGTTATCAGCGATGCGCTCTAACCGACTGAGCTATAGCCCCGGACGCGAGACTGAACGTTACCCTACCGATCTGCCTCGCCCCAAACCGCATCCCTACTGGTTGCGCTCCGCGAGCGTCAGCTCGATGCCTCCGACGAGGTCGGCGCACACGTTGTAGATGAACGCACCGAGCGTGGCCAGCGCCGTGAAGAGGACCATGTTCACGGCCCCGAGCAGCGCGGACCCGCCGATGATCATCTTCGCGGTGATCGCCAGGTCGACGCCCTGGCTACCGTCCTGGCCCGCGGTGACCGTGCTGATCGTCTCGTTGAGGCTGTCCCACACGCCGAGCGCACCGAGCACCATGTACAGGATCGACGTGGCCACGATCGACGCGATGAAGAGCACCAGCGACACCGCGAACGAGAACTTCATCACCGACCACGGGTCGACCTTCTTCAGCTGCAGCCGGGCCCGGCGCGGACCGCGGCTGGCGGCCGCGGACACGGTCTGACGCGCGGAGCGCACGGCCTCGCCGACCTGGACCCGCGGCGGAGCAGCCCCACTCACCTGGGTGGGCTGGCCGGGCTGACCCAGCTGGCCGGGCTGGCCGGGAGCTCCGCCGGAGACCGGAGCGGTGCCGGCGGGCACCCCGACGTGCGCCGAGGCGGCGGGCGGGCCGCTGACCGCATGCGCGCTACCGACCGAGTGGGCGCTGCCGACCGAGTGGGCGGCCTGGGGGTTGACCGAGGTGGCGGCCGAGCGACCCGGGTCGCGATCGAACGACGGCATCGCGGACGTGGCCGCCGCGGGCGGCGCGGACGTGGGCGGCTTGACCGACGCCGTGCTGCGCGCCGAGACCGAAGAGACCCCGGACGCTCCGGACGTCCCGGACGTCGGCGCGGACGACACCGGGGTGCCTCCGCTGACCGGCTTGCCGTAGGTCGTGCCGGTCGCTTTCTGGGCCGCGTTCTGAGCGCCGTTCTGGGCGCCGTTCGGCGAACCAGGGGTCGACGGCGCGGCGGAGCCGGCCGGGGTGCTCTTGGCGGCCGGCGGCTTGGCTTTCGCCGTCACCGTCGTGGGGGCGGCCGCGGGCTTCGGGGTGGTCTTGGCCGGCCCGGCTCCGCTGGGCTGGGAGGCCTGGGGGCGGTTGCCTGCGCCGTTCGCGCCGCTGGCTGGGCTCGGAGTCGGGCTCGGGGTCGGCTTCGGCGTGGCCGAGGCGTCCGGCTTGGCCGGCTGCTTGGGCGCAGCCGGCTTCGTCGACGTCGGGGCGGGGGCGGCGGGCGTCGTGGCGGCGCCGCTCCGGCTGGTGTCCCGGGGCGGCGTGCCCGAGCTTCCGACGGTGGCTCTCCCCACGGTGGCTTTACCCACCGCAGCGGACGCCCGGGCGGAGGCGCTCGAATTCTGAGCGCCAGGCCCGTCCGTGTTCTCGGAGTCAGTCATCAGCCGTCCTGTCCGTCAGGTTCGTCCTCGTTGCGCGCGATCGCCACCAGTGTCACCCCGGCCGGGAGCTCCATGAGCTTGACCCCCATCGTGTTCCGGTCACGAGTTCGGCGAACCTGCCGCACCGGTGTCCGGATCACGCCGCCGTTGGACGTGATGGCGAAGAGCTCATCATCGGTGGTCACCGCAAGTGCCGCGATGAGCCGTCCCCGCTTGGACACGATCCTGGCAGTGACGACCCCCTTACCACCACGACCTTGGACCGGATACTCCTCGATCGGCGTCCGCTTGGCGAAGCCGCCCTCGGTCGCGACCAGCACGTCCATGCCCTCGCGGGCCACGTGCATCGAGAGCAATTCGTCCTCGCCGCTGAATCGCATGCCGATGACGCCCGAGGTCGCGCGCCCCATCGGGCGCAGCGTCTCGTCGTCGGCCTTGAAGCAGATGGCCTGGGCCTGCTTGCTGATCAGCAGCAGGTTGTCGTCCTCGTTGATCAGCTCGGCGCCGACCAGCTCGTCGCCGTCGCGCAGGTTGATCGCGATGACGCCGCCCTGCCGGTTCGAGTCGAACTCGGTGAGCTTGGTCTTCTTCACCAGGCCGTTGCGGGTCGCCAGCACCAGGTGCGGGGCGTCCTCGTAGGTCCGGATCTCGATGACCTCGGCGATCTGCTCGTCGGGCTGGAACGCGAGCAGGTTCGCGACGTGCTGGCCGCGGGCCGTCCGGGTCGCCTCGGGCAGCTCGTACGCCTTCACCCGGTAGACCCGGCCCTTGTTCGTGAAGAACAGGATCCAGTCGTGCGTCGAGCAGACGAAGAAGTGCGCGACGATGTCGTCCTGCTTGAGCGCGGCGCCCTGCACGCCCTTGCCGCCGCGGCGCTGCGACCGGTACAGGTCGACCTTCGTGCGCTTGGCGTAGCCGGTGCGGGTGATCGTGACGACCACCGGCTCCTCGGCGATGAGGTCTTCCATCGAGACGTCGCCGTCGAACGGCAGGATCGTCGTCCGCCGGTCGTCGCCGTACTTCTCGACGATCGCCGCGAGCTCCTCGCCGATGATCTGGCGCTGGCGCTCGTCGCTGGCGAGGATCGCCTCGAGTTCGGCGATGTCCTCCATGATCTGGTTGTACTCGTCGATGATCTTCTGGCGCTCGAGAGCGGCCAGGCGGCGCAGCTGCATGTCGAGGATCGCGGTGGCCTGCAGCTCGTCGATCTCGAGCAGCTGCATCAGGCCGGTGCGGGCGATCTCGACCGTCTCCGACGCCCGGATCAGCGCGATTACCTCGTCCAGCGCGTCCAGCGCCTTGAGGTAACCACGCAGGATGTGGGCCCGCTCCTCCTTCTTGCGGAGGCGGTAGCGGGTACGCCGGACGATGACCTCGACCTGGTGCGCGACGTAATACCGCAGCATCTGGGCGATGTTCAGCGTCCGCGGGACGCCGTCGACGATCGCCAGCATGTTGACGCCGAACGAGTCCTGGAGCTGGGTGTGCTTGTACAGGTTGTTCAGCACGACCTTGGCGACCGCGTCCCGCTTGAGGACGAGCACCAGGCGCTGACCGGTGCGGCCGGAGGACTCGTCGCGGATGTCGGCGATGCCGGCGAGCTTGCCCTCCTTGACCAGCTCGGCGATGCGCTCGGCCAGGTTGTCGGGGTTCACCTGGTAGGGCAGCTCGGTGACGACCAGCATCTGGCGGCCGCGGCGGTCTTCCTCGACCTCGACGACCGAGCGCATGCGGACCGAGCCGCGGCCGGTGCGGTAGGCGTCGTTGATGCCCTCGGAGCCGACGATCAACGCCCCGGTCGGGAAGTCCGGACCCTTGATCCGGGACATCGCCGCGACGATCGTCTCTTCCTCGGACGCCTCGGGGTTGTCGAGGCACCACTGGACGCCGGACGCGACCTCGCGCAGGTTGTGCGGCGGGATGTTCGTCGCCATCCCGACCGCGATACCGGCCGAGCCGTTGACCAGCAGGTTCGGGAACCGCGAGGGCAGGATCGCGGGCTCGGTGGCCCGGCCGTCGTAGTTCGGGACCATGTCGACGGTGTCTTCGTCGATGTCCCGGACCATCTCCATGGCCAGCGGGTCGAGCCGGCACTCGGTGTACCGCATGGCCGCGGCCGGGTCGTTGCCCGGCGAGCCGAAGTTGCCGTTGCCGTCGATCAGCGGATAGCGCAGCGACCAGGGCTGCGCCATCCGGACGAGCGTGTCGTAGATCGAGGAGTCACCGTGGGGGTGGTACTGCCCCATGACGTCGCCGACGACCCGGGAGCACTTCACGTACCCCCGGTCGGGCCGGTAGCCGCCGTCGTACATGCCGTACAGGACCTTGCGGTGCACGGGCTTCAGGCCGTCCCGCACGTCCGGCAGCGCGCGGCCGACGATGACGCTCATCGCGTAGTCGAGGTAGCTGCGCTGCATCTCCACTTCGAGCCCGACGGGCTCGACGCGGTCGCCGGATGGTGGCGGGGTCGTCGTCTCGGTCACGAACTGCCTTCCGGTGTGGATATCGCTCCCGCGGAGGGGATTTTTGTACGATATGCCGTTTTAAGATGTGGATAAGGCTGTGATCAGTGTGGACAACTCCTGGACGGCGCTGTGGTGCCGGTAACCAGCGTTTCCACGCGGCAAACGTTTAGATGTCCAAGAAGCGGACATCCTTCGCGTTCTGCTGGATGAACGAGCGCCGGGCTTCGACGTCCTCACCCATCAGCACGCTGAACAGCTCGTCGGCCACGGCCGCGTCGTCGAGCGTGACCTGCAGCAACGTCCGCGTGGCGGGGTTCATCGTGGTTTCCCACAGCTCGGGGTAGTTCATCTCGCCGAGACCCTTGAACCGCTGGATGTCGTCGGGCTTCGCCTTGGGGTTCTTCTCCTGGCGGAGGCGGATCAGACCGTCGCGCTCGCGGTCGGAGAACGCGTACTGGGCGTCGTCGCCCTTCTTGTTCCACTTGATCTTGTACAGCGGCGGCTGCGCCAGGTAGACGTGGCCGAGCTCGACCAGCGGCTTCATGAAGCGGAACAGCAGCGTCAGCAGCAGCGTGCGGATGTGCTGGCCGTCGACGTCGGCGTCGGCCATCAGCACGATCTTGTGGTAGCGCAGCTTCTCGATGTCGAACTCGTCGTGGATGCCGGTGCCCAGCGCGGTGATCAGCGACTGGACCTCGTTGTTCTTGAGCACCCGGTCGATGCGGGCCTTCTCGACGTTGAGGATCTTGCCGCGGATCGGGAGGATCGCCTGGAACTTCGGGTCCCGCCCCTGCTTGGCCGAGCCGCCGGCCGAGTCACCCTCGACGATGTAGAGCTCGCACTCGCGCGGGTCGGACGACTGGCAGTCGGACAGCTTGCCCGGCATCGCGTTCGAGTCGAGCGCGCTCTTCCGCCGGGCCAGCTTGCGGGCCTGCTGAGCCGCGATGCGGGCCCGGGAGGCCGCGGACGCCTTGGTGATGATCGAGCGGGCCTCGCTGGGGTTGCGCTCGAACCAGTCGTTGAGCCACTCGTTGCAGATCTTCTGGACGAACGACTTCACCTCGGTGTTGCCGAGCTTGGTCTTCGTCTGGCCCTCGAACTGCGGATCGGCGATCTTGACGCTGATGATCGCGGCCAGGCCCTCGCGGATGTCGTCGCCGGTGAGGTTGTCGTCGTTGCCGCGGAGAAGCTTCTTCTCCTTGGCGTACCGGTTGACGATGCTGGTCAGCGACGTGCGGAAACCCTCGTCGTGGGTGCCGCCCTCGTGCGTGTTGATCGTGTTCGCGAACGAGTGGATCGACTCGCGGTAGCTCTCGTTCCACTGCATCGCGACCTCGACGGCGAGGCCCTGGCTCTCGCCGGCGAACTCGATGACGCTCTTGTGGATCGGCGTGTTCTTCTCGTTGAGGAACCGCACGTAGTCGGCGATGCCGCCCTTGTACTGGTACGTGTACTCGCGGGGCTTGTCGCCGCGGTCTTCGTCGGGGTTCCGCTCGTCGCGCAGGATCAGCGTCAGGCCCCGGTTGAGGAACGCCATCTCCTGCATGCGACGGCGGATCGTCTCGAGGTTGTAGACCGTGGTCTCGAAGATCGTCGGGTCGGCCCAGAACGTGATCGAGGTGCCGTGCTCGCTGGTGGCACCGCGCTTCTCGAGCTTCGCGGCCGGCTGCGTGTTCTCGTACGGCTGGTACCAGACGAAGCCCTCGGTCTTGATCTCGACCTCGAGCTTGTGCGACAGCGCGTTCACGACCGAGACCCCGACGCCGTGCAGACCACCGGAGACCGCGTAGGACTTGCCGTCGAACTTGCCGCCCGCGTGGAGGACGGTCAGGACGACCTCGACGGCCGGGCGCTTCTCGACCGGGTGCATGCCCACCGGGATGCCACGGCCGTTGTCGACGACGCGAACTCCGCCGTCGTCGAGCAGCGTCACCTGGACGGTGTCGCAGTAGCCGGCCAGTGCCTCGTCGACCGCGTTGTCCACGACCTCCCACACCATGTGGTGGAGACCGCGCTCACCGGTGGAACCGATGTACATACCTGGACGCTTGCGGACCGCTTCGAGACCTTCGAGAACAGTGATGGAGCTGGCGTCGTAGCCGGACTTCTTCTTTTCTGACACGGACTGGCCTCGGCTGCTCTCTCCACCGGCGGTCCGGCGGCGTCGGGCGCGGCATGGCAAGCGTGACGCGCGCGGGGTACCAGCCCAGTCTAGCCGTCTCGTCCGACAGGAAGTCGCAGCGGCGCGGCCTGTGGGCGAGCTGACGCGATCGACCCCCGTCCGCGTGGGTACCTACTGGGGCTGCGTACCGACTTCGTACGACCGATTTCCCGGCGCGAAGTGTGCGGCTGTGGTAGTCGGATAACGACCGTACCGTGGCCGGGCCAGCGGGCCCGAATCGTGCGGCTCCGGGGGCATTTCCCGGGTCGGATACGCAGGCCGGGCGGGGTTTCCGGTCTCCGGGGGCGGCTCGGACGCCGGCGGCGCGGAGTCGGTGGTGGACTCGCCGGGCTGGTAGGGCTCGCCGGCCGGGGCTTCGCCGGTCGTCGCTCCGGACAGGCCGGTCGCCAGCCGGGACGCGAACGTCCGCAGCAGGGTGGCGGTCTCGGTGAGCGGACCGACGGCCTTCTTGGCGCCTTCGGCGGCGGCCGCAAGGTTGGCCCCCACCTCCGCCGGCACCACCGGCTTCGGACCGACCACCTGCTCCCCGTCGGCGGTCTGCGTCACCGGCGCGTCGAAGTCGAGGCTCTGCACGGTGGACGCGGCTTCGCGGAGTTGCTGCGCCGCTTGCACCACCGGCGCGCGGTGCTGGTTGACCTGGTCGGCGAGCGACCGGAGCTCACTCGCGAGCGACTCCAACTTAGAGGCCATCGATTTGCCTCCAGCGACCATCGGTACCGGTACGCGTGCTCTGCGTATCCATACTTCCACTGCTCGCGCGGTCGGACGGATGAATCAAACGGAGCTCGCGAATTCACGTCCCCTGGTGACCGCGGACCGCATCGAGTCGATCGAGCGTTGCAGCTCGGTGAGGTTCGCCAGCAGCTGCTCGAGCACTCTGCGGTCGTCCTGGGTCGCCGAGCCGCCGATCGCGGCTTCGACCTGCGCCACCGCCTGCTGAACCTTGTTCTTCAGCGTCGAGAGGCTCGCGGTCTGCCGGTCGACGCGGTTGAGCCGGTCGAGGAGCAGCTGCTTCGAGACGGCCGAGGTAGCCATGGCCGATCACTTTAGCGGTACCGCGAGCGTCCGAGTTCGACGGTGAAGCGCACGGGAACGCTGTGCCGATTGAGAATGCTGATGCAGAGGCGATCCACATTGATCTATGTAGATCGGGTTGTATCCACATATCCACAACCGGCCTGTGGATAACTTCGTGCAGGCTGATCTATGTTGATCAACATGGATGGGCGAATGTACAGGCGCCGGTAACTGGCGCTAGCCGCGTGACCTGTGACGATGGGGGTATGGCGGCTGACGTGCAGATCATCGGCGCCGGGATCGCAGGGCTCGCGTGTGCGCGCGCCCTGGCGAGCGCCGGCCACCAGGTAGTCGTTCGGGAACGTGCGGACTCGATCGGGGGCCGGCTGGCCACCCGTGAGCTCGGCGGCCGGCCGGTGGACCTCGGTGCGTCGTATCTGACGTGCCGGGACCAGGCGTTCCGCACGGTGGTCGACGACTGGGTGCGGCGTGGCCTCGCCCACCCGTGGACCAGCGCGTTCACCGTCCACAACGAGCTCGGGTTCAGCACGAGCGAGGACGGGCCGGTGCGCTACGGCACCAGCCGGGGGCTGGCCGCGCTGGTCGAGGATCTAGCGACCGGCATCCCGGTGCGGCTCGGCGACCCCGTTGCCGAGGTCGGCCCCGGCCCGGTGGTCGACGGCGTCGAGGTGGACGGCGTCGTGCTGGCGATGCCCGACCCGGAGGCGCTCGCCCTGCTCGACCCGGCCTGCGAGGCCGAGCGGGCGGCGGTGAATTCGGCCTGGTCACCGGTGATCGCGGTCGCGTCCGCATGGCCTCGTCGCACGTGGGACGTCGAGGGCGTGTTCGTGCACGGCGACCCGGTACTCGACTGGATCGCCGACGACGGCAGGCGCCGGGCCGACTCGGCGCCGGTCCTGGTCGCCCACAGCACCGCCGAGTTCGCCGCCGAGCACCTGGACGAGGTCGCGAAGGACGCCGAGGAGGTCGTCAACCGGATGGTCGACGCCGTCCGGACGATCCTCGACATCGACGAGGTTCCGAGCTGGACATTCGCCCAGGCCTGGCCGCACGCCCGGCCGCTGGCCCCGCGGGCGACGCCGTTCTTCCTGGGCGACGGAGGCATCTCGATGTGCGGTGACGCATGGGGGTCGCCGCGCGTCGAGAACGCCTGGCTCTCCGGGCACAAACTCGGCCTGGAGCTGGCCCGCCGCCTCTCCTGAGCACCTCTCGACCTGGGTCGATCGATATTGATCCACATATCCACAAGACACCTGTGGATACCGTCAGCCCGCAGAGACGTCGCATCGATACATTGATCAATGTGGCCGAGCGCGGGCGAGACGGGGAGGTGAGGGATGACCGACGGGGTCCCCTTGCTCTCTACCGCTGAGGCCGCCGCCCGGCTCGGTGTCAAGCCCGCGACGCTGTACGCCTACGTCAGCCGGGGGCTGATCTCGCGGGTCCGGGGCGCCGACGGGCGGGCGAGCTTCTTCGATCCGGCCGAGCTCGACCAGATGGCGCAGCAGCCGCGCAGCCCGGTCGCGGTCGCCGGTACCGGGGTGCTGATCCCGTCGGCGGTCAGCGAGATCCGCGAGCAGCGGCTCTGGTACCGCGGCCTGGACGCGTGCGAGATGGCCCGGACCGAGTCGTTCGAGGCGGTCGCCGGGTGGTTGTGGACCGAGGGCCGGCCGGCCCTGTCGTTCACCGGGCCGGCCGAGTTCGTCGACGCGGCCCGGGCCGCGGCCACCGCGCTACCGCCGCGGGTTCGCCTGCTCGACCGGATCCGGGCCGTCGTGGCCGCGGTCGGCGCGATCGACCCGCTCCGGGCCGACCTGCGTCCCGAGGCGGTGACCGTGACCGCTGCGTCCCTGATCGCCGCGATCGTCGACGGCCTGCCGCCCGCTCCGGACGCCGGGACCGGGGGCGGAGCCGACGGTCCAGAGGCAGAGTCGGTGGCCGGGCGGCTGTGGGGGGTGTTGACCGGGATGCCGCCGCAGGCGGCTGCGGTGGGGGCGTTGAACACGGCGCTGGGGCTGCTCGCCGATCACGGGGTGACCGCATCGACGGTCGCGGCCCGGGTCGCGGCGTCGGCTCGGGCGCATCCGTACGCAGCGGTCGGGGCGGCGCTGTACACGCTCGACGGCTCGATCGAGAGCGGCACCAGCGCGCTGGTGCACCGCACGCTCGTCGAGGCCGAGAGCGACGGCAGCGTCGCGGTCGTCGCGCGCCTGCTCGACCAGTCGAACCACCTGCCGGGCTTCGATCACCCGCTCTACCCCGACGGCGACCCCCGCGGCCGCGCGCTCATCGACGTCCTCGCGGCCGAGCCTCCGCACCGTGGTCGGTGGGAGGCCGTCGAGCAGTTCCTGGCCACCGGCCGCCGCGGCCGCCCGCTCGACCCGACCCTCGACTTCGGCGTCGCCGCGCTCACGTTCACCGCCGGGATGCCGTCCGACGCCGGCCTGGCGATCCTCGCGGTGGCGCGCTGCGCGGGATGGATCGCGCACACGCTCGAGGAGTACGCCGAGGAGCCCGACCGGTTCCGCCCGCCGCCGGACGGCTCGCGCCGCCGAAGCCGCGGATGACGCACTTGCCGGTGGAGCCGTCGGGGGTCAGCCGTATGTGTCGCGGGGTCCGCGGCCCCGGACCGAGATCGGGCCGCGCTTCCAGCTCGGCGCGGCCGGTCCGTGCACGCGGATCTTCTTGACGACGTTCGGGCCGACCTCGGCCGAGAGCAGCCCGAGCATCTTGGTGGACAGCAGCCGGAGCTGGGTGGCCCACGCCGTCGACTCGGCCTGCAACGTCAGCTCGCCGTCCTTGAGCTGCACCGGACGCGACTTCGAGGCGATCTCCGGACCGACCAGCTTCGGCCAGTCGCCCAGCACGCGGGCCTCGGCCGTCGGCTTGTCCCAGCCCCGGTCGGCCACCATGCGGCTGACCAGCCGGCCGAGCGGCTGCGGGTCGCGCGGGTCGGGGCCGGAGCCGCTCCACCGCCGACGCTTCGGGCTCTGCCCGTCGTCGGCCGGCCGCTTCTTCGGTCCTCCGGGGCGGGTCGTGTACGTGCGTCCGGCCGCGCGAGCGGCGTCGAGGGCGGCCCGGGCGAGCTGGGCACCGCCGAGGGGCTGGGCACCGACGGGGTTGGCGCCGTTTCCCGTGAAACGGTCGGCCGCGCCGCCGCCCTGTGCGGTGTGGTTCCCGCCCACGGCATCGCGCTGCCCATCGTCGATATCGTCATCGGTCACGAGTGACCTCCCCAGCCGTGACATCGAACCGTACGCCCTGCAGGGCCGGTGGAACATCCGCGGCGACAGCCGCGGTCACCAGCACCTGGGAAGCATCGTGCACCAGGTCGGCCAGCCGGTCCCGGCGTTGGGAATCCAGCTCGGCGAACACGTCGTCGAGGATCAGCACCGGTTCGCTGCCGTCGTCGGTGAGCAGGTCGTAGCTGCCGAGGCGGAGCGCGAGCGCGTACGACCAGCCCTCGCCGTGGCTGGCGTACCCCTTGGCGGGCAGGTCGCCGAGCCAGAGCACGACGTCGTCGCGGTGCGGGCCGACCAGCGTGATGCCCCGCTCGATCTCCTGGCTCCGGGACTCGGCCAGGGCCGCGAGGATGCGCTGGGTGAGCTCGGCGACGTCGACGTTGAGCTCGGGGCGGTCGGCGACCGGCTCGGGCGTGTCGGTGGCCGCGTCGCCGTGCGTGGACGAACGGTAGGCGAGCCGGGTGCGGCCGCGTCCGGCGCTGACCGCGTCGTAGGCCTTGGCGACGTAGGGCTCCAGGGCGGCGAGCACCTCGAGACGACCGGCCAGCAGTTCGGCGCCGTGGGCGGCGAGGTGGCCGTCCCAGACCTCGAGCGTACGCAGGTCGCCGGCGCCCTTCGACGCCCGGCGCGCGGAGGCCGCGGTGCGGAGGAGCGCGTTGCGCTGCTTGAGCACCCGGTCGTAGTCGGCCCGGACCGCGGCGAAGCGCGGCGACCGGGCGACCAGCAGGTCGTCGATGAAGCGACGACGCTCGGCCGGGTCACCGCGGACCAGGGCCAGGTCTTCGGGGGCGAACAGCACGGTCCGCAGCGCGCCGAGGACGTCACGCGGCCGGGTCACCGGCGAGCGGTTGAGGCGCGCACGGTTGGCCTTGCCGGGCACGATCTCGAGCTCGACGAGCAGCTCGCGGGCGTCCCGGACGACCGCGGCCCTGATCACCGCCCGCGAAGCACCCGCCCGGACCAGCGGGGCGTCGGTCGCGACCCGGTGGCTGCCGAGGGTCGCGACGTAGCCGATGGCCTCGACCAGGTTGGTCTTGCCCTGGCCGTTGGGGCCGACGAACACGTTCGGGCCGGGCTCCAGGTCGACCGACACCGCCGCGTAGCTGCGGTAGTCGACCAGGGAGAGGTGGCGGACGTGCGTGCCACCCTGCCGGTTGGGGGTCCCGGCCCGATCCGTGTCCATCTGTCCCTTAGCTGTCGATCGTGTCGCCCGGCCCGCCGAGGTGAGCCGCAGTGGCTTCCTTGCCCACCTTGGTGGTGGCGTGCCCACCGAACTGGTTGCGGAGGGCAGCGACGGCCTTCATCGCCGGCGAGTCCTCCTGACGCGAGCTGAACCGCGCGAACAGCGACGCGGCGAGCACCGGCACCGGGACGGCGTGGTTGATCGCCTCCTCGATGGTCCAGCGGCCTTCGCCCGAGTCGTTGACGTAGCCCTTGATGTCGTCGAGGTTCGGGTCTTCCTCGAGCGCGTTCACGAGCAGGTCGAGCAGCCAGGACCGGACGACCGTGCCCTCCTGCCAGCTCTTGAGCACGCCGGGCACGTCCTGGACCACGTCGGCCGCCATGAGCAGCTCGTAGCCCTCGGCGTAGGCCTGCATCATGCCGTACTCGATGCCGTTGTGAACCATCTTCGCGAAGTGGCCGGCCCCGACCGGGCCCGCGTGCACGTAGCCGTAGTCGCCCTCGGGCTTGAGCGCGTCGAAGAACGGCTTGACCTTGGCCACGTTCTCTTCTTCGCCGCCGACCATCAGCGCGTAGCCGTTCTTCAAGCCCCAGATGCCGCCGGACACGCCCGCGTCGACGTAGCCGATGCCCTTCTCGGCCAGGTGGTCGGCGTTGATCTTGTCGTCGGTGAAGCGGGAGTTGCCACCGTCGACGACGACATCGCCGGCGGAGAGCAGGCCGCCCAGCTCCTTGACCGTCTCGCGGGTGGGGTCACCGGCCGGCACCATCACCCAGACCACCCGCGGCGACGTCGTGAACGCGTCCACGAGCTCGGTGAGGCTGCCGACGTCGGCGATCTCGTGGTTGCGGTCGTACCCGATGACGGTGTGGCCGGCTTGGCGCATGCGCTCGCGCATGTTGCCGCCCATCTTGCCGAGCCCGATGAGGCCGATCTCCATGGTGCTCCCCTGTCCCTCACTCATGTGGCGGTGCGGCCGTCGTACCCCACGCCCGGCCGACTCGGACCGGACACTTCCTGATCGATTCTTCCCCTCGACAGCGAGGGGGATGTCAACCGGGCTCGGGCTATCTGTTGACGGACCGGGGAAGGGCTCGTTACTGCGAGACCCGGACCGGCATCAACAGGTACCGGTAGGCGCTCTCGTTCACCGGCTTGGACTCGGCGTCGGCCTCCTCGCCGGTGAGCACCGCGGGCTTGAGCGGCGTGGTGCACGAGAGCACCGCGACCTCCGTACCCAGGGCGTTGAGGCCGTCGAGCAGGAACTGCGGGTTGAACGCGATCTCGATGTCGTCGCCGTCGAACACCGCGTCGGTGGACTCGGACGCGCGGGCGTCTTCGGTGCCGCCGGCCTCGACGGTGAGCATGCCGCTCGTGAACGCCAGGCGGACCGGCGTGTTGCGCTCGGCGACCAGCGACACACGCTTGACGACCTCGATCATCGTCGCCGTCGGCACCTTGGCCTGGATCGCGTGGCTGTCGGGGAACAACGAGCGGACCGGCGGGAACTGACCGTCGAGCAGCCGGGTGGTGGTGCGGCGGCCGGCCCCGGAGAAGCCGATCAGCCCCTCGCCGGTGGCGCCCTGGCTCAGCGCGAGCGTGACCTCGGTACCGGACGACATCGCGCGTGCGGTGTCGGAGAGCGTGCGGGCGGGCACGAGCGCGTTCTGGCTGACGTCGGCCGCGCCCGGACGCCAGGAGAGCTCGCGGACGGCGAGCCGGTAGCGGTCGGTGGCGAGCAGGGTCAGCCGATCGCCCTCGAGTTCGAGCCGGACGCCGGTGAGAACCGGGAGCGTGTCGTCCTTGCCCGAGGCGACGACGACCTGGGCGACCGCGGTGGCGAACTCGTCCGCGTCGACGGCACCGGCGACGGTGGGCATCTCCGGCAGCGTCGGGTAGTCCTCCACCGGCATCGTCGGCAGCGTGAACCGAGCGGTGCCGCAGACGATCTCAGCGCGCGCCTCGTCGGCGTCGAGCTCGACCGGGTGGTTCGGTAGTGCCCGGGTGATCTCGGCCAGCAGACGGCCGGACACCAGCACCCGGCCGGGCGTGTCGGTCTGCACGTCGACGCCCATCTGGCTGGAGACCTCGTAGTCGAAGCCCGAGACCGTGAGCCGATCGTTGTCGGTCTCCAGCAGGACACCGGCGAGGACCGGCACCGGCGGCCGCGCGGGCAGGCTCTTGGCCGTCCACGCGACGGCGTCGGCAAGCGACTCGCGCTCGACCCGGAACTTCATTCCTTGCCTCCATCAGTGCGGGCCGCTCAGGGAAGCCGACCGTACCCCGTGGGTGCGACGAAAGGGTGCGCCGGGAGCGCGTCCCTCTCTTCCTCGCTGAGATTTTCTCGACCCGCTCTCGGCACTTTTCCCCACAGTCCCCAGCACCGAAGAGCACTTGAGATCTCTCTAGATAACTGATTCGTAGTCGTCGTAGGGGTTGTGGAAACGGTGGAGATCGAGCGTCTGCGCAGCGTGCGCAAGTTATGAACGTGTGGACATCCGGTGGGGACGTTGGGGATGACGAGAGGCCTGTTGTGGAGAGCGTTCGGTTGTCCCCCGTTGCCCACACGTAACCCACACCTGTCCGCACAGTTTTCACACAGGCGGAAGCCCTTTCCACAGAGTTATCCCCAGGCTGTGCATGAGTGCTGGTGAAACGGTGGACAGGGTTGGGGGCAGTGCGGTGGATGGAGGATGAACTGACCGCTCTAGCCAGGCGAATTACTCATACACACGTGTGGGAAGCGGCGTCCACATGATGTGGACGAAGAAGGGCTCCCGGCCGATGGCCGGGAGCCCTGGGGAAGCCTTGGGGAAAGCCGATCTACTGCTGTTGAGCGCGCTGTTTGATGCGGTTGGTGAGCTCGGCGATCTGGTTGTAGAGCGACCGGCGCTCGGCCATCATCTGGCGGATCTTGCGGTCGGCGTGCATGACCGTCGTGTGGTCGCGGCCGCCGAACGCCTGGCCGATGCGGGGCAGCGAGAGGTCGGTCAGCTCGCGACAGAGGTACATCGCGACCTGGCGGGCGTTGACCAGCACCCGGGAGCGTGACGAGCCGCAGAGGTCGTCCATCGAGACGCTGAAGTACTCCGCGGTGGCGGCCATGATCGTGGCTGCGGTGATCTCCGGGCCGCCGCCCTCGGGGATCAGGTCCTTGAGGACGACCTCGGCCAGGCCCAGATCGACCGGCTGACGGTTGAGGCTGGCGAACGCCGTCACCCGGATCAGCGCGCCCTCGAGCTCGCGGATGTTGGACTGGATCTTGCTGGCGATGAACTCCAGCACCTCCGGCGGCGCGGCCAGGCGCTCCTGGGCGGCCTTCTTCCGGAGGATCGCGATCCGGGTCTCGAGGTCGGGCGGCTGGATGTCGGTGAGCAGGCCCCACTCGAACCGCGTGCGCAGCCGCTCCTCCAGCGTCGACAGCTGCTTGGGCGAGCGGTCGGAGCTGATGACGATCTGCTTGTTCGCGTTGTGGAGCGTGTTGAACGTGTGGAAGAACTCCTCCTGCGTCCGCTCGCGGCTCTCCAAGAACTGGATGTCGTCGACCAGCAGGATGTCGACGTCGCGGTAGCGGCGCTGGAAGGCCTGGGTCTTGTCGTCGCGCAGCGAGTTGATGAAGTCGTTCGTGAACTCTTCGGTCGAGACGTACCGCACGGCTCTGGCGTTGCCGAGCGACTGGGCGTAGTGCCCGATCGCGTGCAGCAGGTGCGTCTTGCCCAGCCCGGAACCGCCGTAGACGAACAGCGGGTTGTAGGCCTTGGCCGGCGCCTCGGCCACCGCGACCGCGGCCGCGTGCGCGAACCGGTTCGAGGAGCCGATGACGAACGTGTCGAACGTGTACTTCGGGTTCAGCCGGGCCGGCTCGGTCGGCCGCGGGGTCTCACCGCGCCGGATGCCCCGGTTGGCCGGCTCGACCGGAGCCTCCTGGCCGAACGCGGGCGAGTGGTGGCGGCCGCGGGTGTCGAAGCTCGGCGGGTAGGCGCTGCCGTCGTAGGGCTCGAAGCCGCCGGGGCGGGCCGCGCCGTACGGACCGGTCGCGCGGTAGGCCGGCTGCTGCTCGGGGTAGGCGGGTGGCGGGGCGAAGCTCTGCGGCGAGGCGAACCCGGGAACCCCGGCGGAGCCGACGACGGGGGCCGGGCCGCCCGGGATCGCGGCGCCGCCGGCGGCCGGGGAGGTGGGCTCGGGGCCGGCGGGCATCGTCGGTACGGGGCCGGTGGTGGCCGGACCTTCGTCGGGGGCCAGTGCCGACGGGCCCGCGGTCGTCGCGTCGGCCGGCGTCGACGTCGGGCCCGGCCTCGGCGGGGCGGGCTCGGGAACCTCGGCGGGCTCCCGGTCGGTGGCCGCGTGCCGGCCGCGCAGACGGTCCGGAGCCGGCGCGTCGAGCGGTTCGCCCGGGGGCGTCGCCGGAGCAGCCGACGAGTACCGGTCGGGGCTCGCGCCGTAGGCGGCCGGGCGTGCGCTCTCGCCGCCGTAGGGCCGGTACGGGTGCGGCGGCGGGAACTCCGGACGCTCGGCCCCGCCGCCGGCCGCGGCGGCGGCACCGCGGTAGTCGCGGAACTCGGGCTCCGGCGCGGGACCTTCGTCGTACCGGCCGGGGGCGTACGACTCCGGCTGCCAGTTGTCGACCGGAGGCAGATCGAGGACGTGGAGCTCCATCGTCTGTTGTTCGACCGGAACGCGCACCGTCACGGCGACGTTGACGGGCCGGCCCAACTGACGCGAGATCGCGTCGGTGATCACTCCGCGTAGTCGACTCTCGAACGCGTCCTTGGCGAACTGGTTGGGCGCCGCAAGGAGTGCGGTGTCCTCCACCAGCGCGAGAGGCCGGGTCAACCGGAGCCACGCCCGCTGCTGGGGACTGAGGTCCTGGTCGGCCAGGCTTTCCGTGGCCGCAGACCAGATGCCTTCGAGATTGACGCTCTCGTCGGTCACCATTCCCCCTGGTAGATAGCGTCTCACTCGGGCCGCCGATGCACTGTCCACACCGGTTTCCACACCCTGTGTATAGTGCGCGGGCCCCGACCTGAACCGGACATTTCGTTCCCCGGCGCCGACGGCGTGTCGGGCGGCCGCCCGTTTGAGGGGCTCACCAGGCCGAACGCCCCCGACTGCTCTGACGGGAGTTCCGACGAGAATCAACCAGGACCGGCAAACGGGCAGGCTAACAGCGTCTCTGAGCACGCAACAAGGCGTTGTCCACAGGCTGCGCCGACCCGTTGTCCCGTCCAAGGCCGTGGCCTGCGGGCATGCCTGATGTGCCAGATTGATTACGGGACCGGAGAGCGCGCCGAGACCGACGCGCAGGGTGAATCACGGTCACGGAGTGTGGAGGTTGTGGACCGCATTTGCTGGCTCTGTCCTGGCTCACGTACGCTGGAACCATCTATGGCTGTGCCGTGCGGAGATCACCGGTGTAGCCGAGCCGCCCGCAGTCCGACCTAGTTAGTACGTATCGGAGACCTCGACGTGAGCAAGCGCACCTACCAGCCGAACAACCGCCGCCGCGCGAAGACCCACGGCTTCCGGCTGCGCATGCGCACGCGGGCGGGGCGGGCCATCATCGCCGCTCGGCGCCTCAAGGGGCGCGCGCGCCTCTCCGCCTGACCAGGCAGGAGCGCGGCGTGCTGCCGGCGCACGCGCGGCTGCGGCGGCGCGAAGACTTCACCCGGGTGCTGCGCTCGGGCAATCGCGCGGGACGCAGCACGCTGGTCGTGCACGCCACCCTCGGTGGAGCATCGAACGACGCCGGCCCGACGGAGAACTCCGTCCGGGCCGGCTTCGTTGTCTCCAAGGCAGTCGGTAATGCCGTGATACGGCACCGGGTCGCGAGGCAGCTCCGCCACCTCGTCCGCGATCGGCTGTCGCAGCTGCCACCCGGCAGCACGGTGGTCGTCCGGGCTCTTCCGGCCGCCGCCGACCAAACCTCGGAGACGCTGGGCCGCGACCTGGACGGCGCATTCCGACGCATTCTGAAGGCTCGACGATGAGCACTGCTTCCCCTCGCCCTCCGGCCGGCCGCATGTCGCGGCTGCTGCTGGCCGTCCTGATCGCCCCGATCGAGGCCTATCGCCGGTGGATCAGCCCGGCGCTGCCGCCTCGTTGCCGGTTCCACCCCAGCTGCAGCGCCTACGCGCTGGAGGCACTGCGCACCCACGGCCCGGTGGCGGGAATCCTGCTGGCAGGCTGGCGCGTGATGCGCTGCCACCCGTTCCACCCCGGCGGGTACGACCCGGTCCCCTCGAAGGGGCCCTTCCGTCGTATCCGTGACCGCCGTCTGTCTGGAGCTACTCGGTGAACCTGAACTGGATCTACACGGGCATCTCGTGGATCCTGCTGCGCTGGCACGATCTCTGGGGCGGCCTGCTCCACATGCCGTCCGGCCCCGCCTGGGTGCTCTCGATCGTCTTCCTCGTGCTGACCGTCCGGGTCGTGCTGTTCCCGGTCTTCGTCCGGCAGATCAAGTCGCAGCGCGCGATGCAGGCGATCCAGCCGCAGATGAAGGAACTGCGCGAGAAGTACAAGAACGATCAGCAGAAGCTCCAAGCGGAGATGATGGAGCTCTACAAGCGGGAGAAGGCCAACCCGCTGATGGGCTGCCTCCCGATCTTCCTGCAGATCCCGGTCTTCATCGGTCTGTTCCACGTCCTTCGGCTGATCAACCCGAACTCGGATTCGGCCTTCAAGGCCATGACCACCGAGTACGGCTGGACCGCCGACCAGTTCAACAGCGCGTCCGAGGCCCGGATCTTCGGCGCGCCGATCGCCGCGGCCTTCCGGTCTACGACCGAACAGCTCGAGCAGTTGGACGCGAGCCGGCTCGCGGTGACGCTCGTCGCCGGCATCTTGATCATCACGATGGTCGCGACGACCTACATCACCCAGCGCCAGATGATCGCGCGCAACGGGGTGGCGGCCGACCCGACGCAGGCGATGGTCCAGAAGCTGATGCTCTACGGCATCCCGGCTTCGCTGCTGGTCTCCGGTGCGATCTTCCCGATCGGTGTCGTCGTCTACTGGGTGACGCAGAACTTCTTCTCGATGGGTCAGCAGTTCTGGGTGCTCAGCAAGATGCCGCTGCCGAAGCCCGGTGACCCCAAGGTCGACCCGGAGAAGGCGGCCGCGATGGCCCCGAAGCCGGGCGTCAAGCCGGTGAACCCGAAGAAGGGCGGCCGTCCGGCGGCGGCGCGCCAGCCGTCGTCCGGAAGTTCGGTCAAGTTCGACACCGCGCAGGCGCGAGCGGAGCGCGCGTCGGCCGCGGAGCAGGCGGCCAAGGCCGCTGAGGCGGCCGCGTCCGAGACCGGCGACGCCGAGAAGCCCGCACCGGTGCGCAAGCCGACGCCGGCGCGCGGCGGTGGCGGAGCGCGCCGTCCACAGGACAACCGGAACCGGAAACGGAAGGGCGGCCGGCGCTGAGCGTGCGCGGCCCCGACGGACTCATTCTTCAGCGCCCCACCGCGGCGGCGCGGCAGGCCAGGGAGTAACGATGACGGAGACGCAGCCCACCACCGCGCCGGCGGAGGAGGAGACAGGTACGGACCTGCTCGTGCGCGAGGGTGACATCGCCGGCGATTACATCGAGCGGCTGCTGGACATCCTCGACTTCGACGGGGACATCGACATGGACGTCGAGGGCGACCGGGCGATCGTCGCGGTGATCGGCGACGAGCTCGACGCGCTGATCGGTCCGCGCGGCGCCGTGCTCGACGCCCTGCAGGAGCTGACCCGGCTGGCGGTCGTGCAGCAGACCGGCGTCCGTAGCCGGCTGATGCTGGACGTCGGCGGGTACCGCGCGAAGCGTCGGCAGGAGCTGGTCGCGATCGCGAAGAACGCGGTCGAGCAGGCGCGGTCGCTGGGCGAGCCGGTCAAGCTCAGCCCGATGAACCCGTTCGAACGCAAGGTCGTGCACGACGCGATCAGCGCGATCGAGGACGTCCGGAGCGAGTCCGAAGGCGAAGAGCCGGAGCGTCGCGTGGTCGTCCACCTGCAGAGCGCATGATCTCCCTGGTGTCCGCTCGCGGCAGGGCGCTGTCGTGAGCGATTCGCCTCCTGCGAGCCCCGCCGGTCCGCCGGCGGGGCTCGCTGCTGTTGCGGCCTCGGTTTTCGGCTCGCGTCTGCCGCTGGCCGTCGAGTACGCCTCGCTGCTGTCTTCGGCCGGGGTGGAGCGCGGCCTGATCGGCCCGCGCGAGGCTCCGCGCCTCTGGGAGCGCCACCTGCTCAACTGCGCGGTGGTTGCTGACCTGTTCCCGGCGGGCGCCACGGTGGTGGACGTCGGGAGCGGCGCCGGGTTGCCCGGGATCGTGCTGGGGATCGTGCGGCCGGATCTGCGGGTGACGTTGCTGGAGCCGTTGGCTCGTCGGGCCGCGTTCCTGTCCGAGGCCGTGTCTCTGCTCGGTCTTTCGACGGTGACCGTGGAGCGGGGGCGCGCGGAGGAGGTCGTCGGGCGAGTGTCGGGGTCGATCGTGACCGCGCGGGCGGTGGCCCCGCTGGACCGGCTCGCCGGGTGGTGTCTGCCGCTCTGCGCGCCCGGCGGACGCATGCTGGCGCTCAAAGGATCGTCCGCGGCGGAGGAGATCACTGAACACGCCGCAGCGGTAGCGCGGGTCGGGGGCGTCTCCCCTCGTATCGTCGAATGCGGAAGCGGCATCGTCGACCCCCCGACGACCGTGGTCGAGATTCTCCGTGGTGATTCCGTTCGTGGAGTGGCCAGGTCCCGGCGTGCTGACGCCGGTGGTGATTCGTCCCGTCGGCGGCGGCCAGGTTCGGCTGCTGCGAGCCGTCGACGGAGAGGACCGCACGGACCATGACCGACAACGCGTCTCGGAAGCCCACCGCAGTGGGGTGGCCGGAGTTGAAGCCGGCTCGTGAAGCAGCGGTGGTCGAGCGGCCGGGGCGTGGGGCGTCGGATTTGGGGTGGCCGGAGTTCGAGCTCCTGGATGAGGTTTTGTCCTCGTCGGTGGGGCGGGCGGGCGGTTTGAGACCTGGGGATTTGAGGGTGGTCGCTGACGGTCCTTTGTCTACGGACGAGTCGGCGGGTTCTGGGCTTTTGGGTTCTGGGCTTTTGGAGTCTGGGCTTTTGGAGTCTGGGGCGGCGGGTTCCGGGACGGCGGCTGGGAGTGGGCGGGGGTTTGGGGCGGTTGGGCGGGATCGGGCTCGGGGGCTGGGGCCGGATGAGGGGCTGAGCGTTTCGGACGGGCGGCTGGAGATCGTTTCGCCGCCATCGATCGAGGAGCTTCTCGGGGGGTTGGGGGCTCGGGGGCGGGATGGCGCGCGTGAGCGCGGAGGGATGAGGGAGCGCGGCGGCGCGGGTGCGGTTGGACGCGGTGACGCGGGTGTGGTTGGGCGCCGCGGCGCGCGTGCGGTTGGGGGCGGCGGCGCGGCTGCGGTCGAGCGCGACGGCGCGGGTGCGGTTGGGCGCGGTGCGGTTGGGCGTGACGGCGCGGCTGCGGTCGAGCGCGACGGCCCGGGTGCGGTTGGTCGCGGTGACGCGGGTGCGGTTGGTCGCGGTGACGCGGGTGCGGTTGGTCGCGGTGACGCGGGTGCGGTTGGGGGCGGTGGCGCGGGGCGGCGCGGGGCGCACGACGGGAGCTTGCGTGGGACCGGGGCGCGCGATGACGGCGGCTCTGGGCCTGGCGCGTACGACGGCGGGATGCGTGGGACCGGGGCGCACGACGACGGTGGTCTGGATCGGCGTGTTGCACACGACGGCGAGATGCGGGGGCGCGAAGCCCATAACGGCGGATTGCGTGGGCGCGGGGCGCGCGATGGCGGCAGCTTGGTTTGGCGGGGCGCGCCCGACAGCGGCGCGGATGAGCGCAGTGGCGCGGATGGGCTGAGCAACGCTGATGGGCCCGGTAGTGCTGATGGGCCCGGTAGCGCGGAGGGGCTGAGTGGCGCGGAGGGGCTGAGTGGCGCGGAGGGGCTGAGTGGCGCGGAGGGGCTCAGTGGCGCGGAGGGGCTCAGTGGCGCGGAGGGGCTCAGTGGCGCGGAGGGGCTCAGTGGCGCGGAGGGGCTCAGTGACGCGGAGGGGCTCAGTGACGCGGAGGGGCTCAGTGGCGCGGGGCGCGATGCGGCGGATGCTTTCGTGGGGCCGGGTGGGTCTACCGAGCGGGCGATCTCGCACGACCGCGGCGAGCCGGCCGGACGAGATGAGTCGATGGCGCGCGGAGAAGCGTCCGGCCGGAACGCAGTGAACCAGAGCGGCGGATTGAACGAATCTCTGCGCGATCTCATCCACAGAGTTGTCGGTCGGGCAGAGGATTCGCGCGCCGGGACGGTACCGTCGGTAAGTGCCGGTGCGACCCTCGCCGATGCCTCTCCCCTTGAGCAAGGCGCAGCGACTGCAGCGTCGGCGGACACCGCTGAGCCCCCCAGGCCGGCTTCCCCCGAGTCCGGTATTGAACAGGTCCAGGAGATCGACGTGAGCGACCCCGCTCAGTCTGCCCCCCATTCTCTTACCAGCGGGGCGGGTGAGAGTCAGCGCCGAATCCGCGCAGTACTGGATGACGCGACGGCCGTTCCACGTGAAACGGCCCCCGACCCGTATGACGTTTCACGTGAAACAGACCCGCTGTCGATGGACGCGAGAGTCCTCCCGGGCGATGTTTCACGTGAAACAGAAGACGACGACCTACCGATCGCCATCGAGGCGCGCCGAGCCGTCCAGGTGCTCAACCCCGCCGGCGACGCGCTCCCCCGCCCGCCCGCTCGTCGCGTCATGTGCGTCGCCAACCAAAAGGGCGGCGTCGGCAAGACCACCACGACGGTCAACCTCGCCGTCGCCTTGGCCCTCCACGGCAGCCGGGTCATGGTCATCGACCTCGACCCGCAGGGCAACGCGTCCACCGGGCTGAACGTCGACCACCGAGCCGGCGTCCCGAGCACCTACGACGTCCTGGTCGACGGCATCCCGCTCGCCGAGGCAACGGTTGCTGTCGACGGGGTCCCCAACCTCTACTGCGTACCGGCGACGATCGACCTCGCGGGTGCGGAGATCGAGCTGGTCTCGGTCGTCGCTCGGGAGAACCGTCTCCGCCGGGCGATCGACGCCTTTCCGGCGGACATCGACTACATCTTCATCGACTGCCCGCCCTCGCTGGGCCTGCTGACCGTCAACGCGTTGGTCGCGGCCCGCGAGGTACTGATTCCGATCCAGTGCGAGTACTACGCGCTCGAGGGCCTCGGACAGCTGCTGCGGAACGTCGAACTGGTGAAGGCGCACCTGAACAACGACGTGCAGATCACCACGATCCTGCTGACGATGTACGACGGCCGCACCAAGCTCGCCGACCAGGTCGCCGCCGAGGTGCGGGGCCACTTCGGGGACGTCGTCCTGGGTGCGGTCATCCCCCGGAGCGTGCGCGTCTCCGAGGCGCCCGGATTCGGGCAATCGGTGATCACCTACGATCCTGGTTCGCGCGGATCGACGAGTTATCTTCAGGCTGCTCGGGAGATCGCGGAGCGCGGCTCTAGGGGAGGACACCTGTGAAGAACCGTCGCGGACTGGGGCGCGGCCTCGGTGCGCTGATCCCGGCAGCACCGCTGCCGGGCGAGGAGGAAGGCGGCGCGCCTGTCGCCGCCCAGCGGATGCCGTTCGCCACCGGCGCGACGGCCGTCGCCGCCGACGCGGCGCCCGACGATGAGTTCCCCGGCCTGGCGCCGGTGCCCGGTGCTCAGTTCCGCGAGGTGCCGGTCGACTCGATCGCCCCGAACCCGAAGCAGCCCCGCAAGGGCGAGTTCGACGAAGAGGCGATGGAGGAGCTGAAGACCTCTATCACTGAGGTCGGCATCCTCCAGCCGGTCGTGGTGCGGGAGAAGGGCACCGGCTCCTACGAGCTGATCATGGGCGAGCGCCGGTGGCGGGCGTCCAAGGCGATCGGGCGCGAGACGATCCCGGCCATCATCCGCGACACGAGTGACGACCACCTCCTCCGGGACGCCCTGCTGGAGAACATCCACCGGTCGAACCTCAACCCGCTCGAGGAGGCCGCGGCGTACCAGCAGCTGCTAGCCGAATTCGGGGTGACGCAGGAGGAGCTCAGCAAGCGGATCGGCCGCAGCCGCCCGCAGATCTCCAACACCATCCGCCTGCTGAACCTCCCGTCGGCCGTGCAGCGCCGGGTGGCCGCCGGAGTCCTGAGCGCCGGCCACGCCAGGGCCCTGCTCTCCTTGGACGACAGCGAGGCCCAGGATCGCCTGGCGACGAGGATCGTCGCCGAGGGGCTCTCGGTGCGGGCGACCGAGGAGATCGTCGCGCTGGGCGGAGACCCCGAGCCGGCCCCCGAGCGAGACAACCCGACGCGCCGCCCGAAGCTGCGCTCCCCCGGCCTGGAGGAGCTCGCCGGGCGCCTCTCGGATCGGTTCGACACCCGGGTGAAGGTGGACCTGGGCAAGCGCAAGGGCCGAATCACGATCGAGTTCGCGACGATCGATGACCTGGAGCGAATCGCGGACGCTATGGGGGTCGCGAGCCCGCCCGAGGAGCAGTAGCGCGGCTTTGGTCTTCCGAGGGCGGCCCCTACGGTGGGCCGCCCTTTCGCTTGCCCAACTGGGCCGTTGAGAACTAGGCCGCCGGCCCCCGATATCCGTGGTGCCTGCGACCGTCCGGGCGCAGGTGCGAGTGCCCGAATGCCCGCGCATCAATGGCCCAGAGGCACGACTCTTCGACGGCCGAACGACGCGCCATGAATTCACGACCAGATGGCGCTCGGTGACCGCCCGCCAGCTAATCCAAAGGCGCGGCGCGTGTGTCGGTAGTCCTTTCGAGCCCAACGCCTCGTATCTGCACGGTCGGCATCCGGGCTTCCCAACCTGGGCCCCCGAACCTGGCTCCCGGCCCCCGAGTCCCCTACGCGTGGGCCGTTCCCCCTCGGGCCTCGTGCGCGGGCCTCGCGCGCCTGTGCCCGTTCCGGCTCGGGCCTCGTGCGCGGGCCTCGCGCGCCCGCGCCCCTCCCCTCGGGCCACCGCGGGGCCTCGCGCCCGCGCCTCCTCGCCGAGGCCCCCGCCCGCACCCCTCGCTCGCGGCCCCCGCCCGGGCCCCCACGCCCAAGCCCCGTGCCCGGGCCTCCGCGCTCCGCGCCCGGACCCCTGCATTTGCGCTCTATGCATCTGCGCCTCCTGGACGCTCGGCCCCGACCCCGGCATCCGGCGCCCGGATGACCAGTTCTAGGTGCCCAGAACTCGGGGCCGATGTTCTGCACGCCTCGGGTCTGTATCTCGCCCCGCCGTGTTCGGACAACTGGGCGTGCGCCTCCGCTTGGCTAACTCGGATGGCACTGCGCCTGGAGGTCCGGACGACAGTGGATCCACAGGCCTGGCCGCCTGCAATCCTGAATGCGCCCGCACGCCCGCACGCCCGCACGCCCGCACGCCCGCACGCCTGGGCGCCCGCACGGCCGAGCGGCCGTATGCCCGCACGCCGCATGCGCGGGCACCTGACGCCACGCGCGCGGGCCCAAGCCGATGCCGATGCCGATGCCGGGGCCTCCGACGCTCGCAATTCCAGTGGCCAGACATCTGCGCCTCGGCGTGTGATGGTGGCCTGGCAGGACTGGCGCTCGCAGGAGTCGCGCGTACGAGGGTCGCGCTCGCGAGGGCCTTCTGGGGAGGCTCGCGCATCCGCATGTCGGGCTTCCGAGGCTCGAACGCCCAGCCATGGCACGTTGTGCTTTTCCAAGCATGCGCTTCGCCTCTTACGCATGAGCTTCGCTCCCTGGCGTTCGTGCAATCGGTGGTCGGACCCCCCTCGAGCGGACGACTGCCGCCTCACGCTCGAATACTTGCGCGTGGATGCTCGTCAGCGACTCTGCCCCGGTGCCTACCTCCGCCCAGGTCCGCGCTCGGAGGCCGCCGGCCCCTACCCGGTTCATCCGACGGCTTGGATGCCAGTGCGCCGGACGCCGGCCTGTGTGGTCAGTCATCGCGACGCCGGGCTCTTCATCCGGCCGGGTCTTCGCGTTGCGCGGGTCTCGACGAGGCGAGTTGCCGTGCGGGAGCGCTCGCATGGCGCATCGGCGTTCCCGCCGCGGTCCACGACCCCCATTACCCGGACCTCTTCGCCTAGTGCTCCTCTCGCCCTCGGGTCTGCGCTTTCCGGTGCACCTGATGCCTACGCGCTGTCCGCCGGAGGTGAGCCCCGCAGACGTGCGCATCTGGAGGCGCATGGTGGCGTGCCCGCTCCTCCGGGGCCGCGTGACGAGATGCGGAGTTCCCGCGTGCCGCTGTTTCTCAGTGCGATGTGGCGGGCCTGCAGGTGTTCTTGATCGCCATGGTGGGGCAAGACTGCAGCTAGGACCTTGCCAGCGGGTCACTGTCGGGCGATGACTGATACGCACGCCGCCGGGGTGACGCCCGTGTGTGCGGCCGTCAACGATTGCCTCTATGGCCCGGACGCCTCTTTCGGCCAGGCAGAACTCGGCTGATCGCGGTTAGGTCAGTTCCTCCGTGGATGGGGCTGCGCCGCTTGTTTCACGTGAAACGGAGGCGTGGGGGGTGGAGCTCGATCCGCTTGATACTGGTAGAGCGCCGCGGCTGGCGTGAGTCGGAGAGGTTCTGTGCAGGCGACACGGCTGGCTACGCAACGCCGTGTAGGTATGGCGGCGGCTTCCAGGGCCCGGGCGAGGGCACACGCTGGATGCCGGAAGACCCCGGGGTCGAGCTCGACTGCGGGAGTGCTGAGTCGGCAGGCGGTCTGAAGATGAGACCGTCAGAGGTCCTTCTGGCTGCCTTAGCGGTCCTTCGCGCAACCTCCAGACATGGCCGGCCCTGCTCCGGCTATAGCCACGCCAGCGCCCCTATGCTTCTCTCTCCGAACTGGGCGGTCAGACATGCTCAGTCCGGTCGGCCTGAATTGGATCTTGGCGCACGTTGAAGCCAGCGGAGCGAGGGCAGGCCTTGGGTCTGCGCCGTGGCGTGCGAGTCACGCGACGCGAGGTGCCGACGCGGTCGCGGGGCGGAGAGGAGAGGGGCGGGTCCCCGGCTCGTCGGCCCGCTAAATGGACTCCCAAATGGACCGCCAACGCGGATTCTGATTGATGACGGGGCGTCGGAGATCCAGGCATGTGAAGTCATCGGGTCGACGGCGCGGACCCAGTGCGGCTCACGACGCCTCATTTGCCGCGGCGCAACTGTGGTCATGACTGTGACTTCAGCGCCGCAATGATGAGGTGAAGTCTTGCCGGCTGAGACGGAACAGCGCTCAGTGCACGCAGGAATATGTCTTGGAGGATGCCGACCTCGTTCGAGGGCTCGGAGGCTGCTCTGCGGAACGATGCCCGGTAGGAGGGCGCCCCGCGGAACGGGTCGTCCGGAGGCGAGACCCATGCAGCCCGCGCGCCGGCTCTCGAAGGAGTGTGGAGGGTCGCAGATATTGGGGTGGGCGGCCTCCGGGCTCAGCAGGGAAGATAGAGGCATGTCCGAGCCTCTCCCCCGCCTCCGTCGATTCCTCGCGCCCGTCCTGCGCGCCGAGCGACGTCGCCTCGCGGAGCGTCCGGTCCGTCGGTAACACCCCCGCGCGGCTGCCAGCCCGAGCAGCCCGCACCGGACCAACCTGACTCGAACGACCCCGCGCCGTCAGCCTGGTTCAGGCTGCTTGCCACCGGGCATCTGCGCGTCCAGCCGCACTGCCGCGGCGGCGCCCCCTTGAACGCCTCGAAGGTCTGGAGAGACCGTGCATCCAGCAGTAGTGGTGAACCCGCCGTTGACTGACGCCCTTCTGGACCACCTCGTCGACATGTGGGTGCGCGTCACCAACGAAGGTGGGTCGGTCGGGTTCGTGCCGCCGGTTACGGCCGACGATATTCGTCCGACGGCGGCTCGGTCTTTCGAGAAGGTGCGTCAGGGGACCGATGCTCTGGTTTGTTTGACTCTTCCGGCGGAATCCGACAAAAACGCTCAAAAAAGTGACCCCGTAGGATCCTTCCAGGACGCTCAGAACGAGCTCGCCAATGTCTCCGGTACCAAATCGGACAATCGCGCCTCTACGGCCCTCTCAGGGCCGCTTCCGGGCGGGCGGGTCGTGGCGTGGTTGTTGCTCGCTGAGAGCGAGAGTCTTCTGCGGCGGCATTGGCGGACTGTCTACCGGGTGCAGGTCGATCCGAAGCATCAGGGTGCCGGATTGGGTACCGCTCTGATGGCGGCGGCCGCTGCCTATGCCAAGGACGCCCTGGGGTTGGAGGCGCTCACCTTGATGACTCGCAGCGGCACCGGGGCCGAACGGTTCTACAAGCGTTGCGGCTATCGGGAGGTCGGTCGTATCCCTGGTGCCATTCGCGTGGCTCCGAACGACAGTCGCGACGAAGTCCACTTCTGGCTCGACCTCTGACGCGCCGGCGCCAGCCGCCTACGGCGGCCACCGGCGCCAGCGGCCTACGGCGGCCACCCGCGCCAGCCGCCTACGGCGGCCACCCGCGCCAGCCGCCTACGGCGACAAGCGCGAGCCGCCTGCGGCGACAAGCGCGAGCCGCCTGCAGCGGCAAGCGCCGACCCCAAGCCTCACTACCCCGAACTACGACCGCTTGATCGCCTGCTCCACCAACTCAGCCAACACGGCCCCGAAGTCCAACCCCGCCGCCTGCACCGCAATCGGCAGAAGGCTCGTCTCGGTCAACCCCGGCGACACGTTCACCTCGAGCACCTGGATGCCACCCGACTCATCCACCAGCAGGTCCACTCGCGACAGATCCTGCAGCTCCAACGCATCGTGTGCCGCGACCGCCGTCTCCGCGACCCGCTCCGCGGTCTCCGGGTCGAGCCGAGCCGGCGCATGCCAGGTCGTCGTCCCCGCCGTGTACCTCGCCGTGTAGTCGTAGACCCCGTCCGCGGGGACGATCTCCACCGCGGGCAACGGCTGTGGCCCCATCGCCGAATCGATGACGCTCACCGCGATGTCCGCCCCGCTGGCGAACCGCTCGATCAGCGCGGTGTCGCAGTACCCGAAGCACCCGACCATCGCGCTCGGCAGTTCCTCCACCGTGCGCACGGCTTGTGCGCCCAGGCCCGAACCGCCCGAGGCCGGCTTCACCATCAGCGGCATACCCAGCCGCTCGACGATCCGGTCCAGCAGCGTCTGGGCACCGAGCTCGCGGAACGTCTCGTGCGGCAGCGCGATCCAGTCGGGAGTCGGCAGGCCGACCGCCCGCAGCGTCGCCTTCGCGGCCGCCTTGTCCCAGGCGACCCGCGACGCATCCGCACCGGCGCCCACGTACGGGATGCCGAGCAGGTCCAGCACTCCCCGGAGAGACCCATCCTCGCCGCTGGCTCCGTGCAGCGCGATGAACACCGCGTCCGGCCGGTCGGTCTCGAGCGCGGTCAGCAGGCCCGCGTCGACGTCACGGATGGTGGCGTCTACGCCGCTGCGACGCAGCGCGTCCGCGACCCGGCGTCCGGATCGCAGCGACACCTCACGCTCGTAGGAGAGGCCACCGGCCAGGACGAGGACGTGCCTGCTCATGCCAGCTCCGGTCCAGGTGCGAACGAGGTACGGGACGCCGGGCCACCGTGCGGGCCGCGGCGGACAGCGGACGGCGTGTTGAAGACCTGGCGCAGCTCGGTCTCTTCCTCGATCACCGTGGCCAGCCGGCGGATCCCTTCCCGGATCCGGTCGGGCGACGCGGACGAGAAGCACAGCCGCATGTTCTGGCGGCCCATCCCATCGGCGTAGAAGCCGATGCCGGGCACGTACGCGACCTTGTGAGCCAACGCCCGGGGCTGCATGGCCTTGGTGTCGAGGCCGTCACCCACGGTCGCCCACACGAAAAAGCCACCACGCGGGTGCGTCCAGGTGATCCCGGACGGCATGGTGGCCGACAACGCGTCCAACATCACATCACGGCGCTCCCGGTAGATCTCCCGGAACACCTTCAGCTGCTCACGCCACGGGTACTTCCCGAGGTACTCCGACGCGATCATCTGCGTCAGCATGGCCGGGCTCAGCACCTGCGACTCGTTCACCAGCACGAGCTTCTCGCGGACGGCCGGCGGCGCCAACACCCAGCCGGTACGCAGGCCCGCGCCGAACATCTTCGAGCACGACCCCAGGTAGATCACCCGGTCCGACGAGCGGGCCCGCAGCGCCTGACCCGGCCCCTCCTCGAAGCCGAGCAGCCCGTACGGGTTGTCTTCGATGATCAGCAGGTCGTACTTCTCGGCCAGCTCCACGACCGCGTCCCGACGCGATTCGGTCAGCGTCACCCCGGTCGGGTTCTGGAAGTTCGGCACCGTGTACAGGAACTTCACCCGCCGTCCCTCAGCCGCTAGGCGGCGCAGGGTCTCGTCCAAAGAAGTTGGTATGAGACCGGAAGCGTCCATCGGGACGTGCACCACCTCGGCCTCGGCCGCGGCGAACGTCCCGAGCGCTCCGACGTACGAGGGACCCTCGGCGAGCACGACGTCGCCCGGGTCGAGGAACAGGTGGGCGATCAGGTCGAGGCCCTGCTGGGAGCCGACCGTGATGACGACGTCCTCGGCCGAGCCGATGACGCCCTCGACGGCCATGACCTCGCACACGAGCTCACGCAGCCGCAGGTCGCCCTGGCCGGTGCCGTACTGCAGGGCCTCGGCGCCGCGGTCGCGGATCAGTGCAGCGGTCAGGTCGGCGATCTCGTCGAGCGGGAGTGCGGATACGAACGGCGACCCACCGGCCAGCGACACGATCTCCGGCCGGCTCGCCATTGCGAACAGTGCCCGAACCTCGGAGACGGTCATGCCGCGCATACGCCCGGCATAGCGATCGGTGTAGTCGTCCAGTGTCGTACCGCTCATGCGCTCGCCTTCCGCATCGACAGTGCCGTCGAGCATTCTGCGACTCCAGCACCCGCGATGAACAAGGCATTTAGCCGCTGGAGTCCAGCAGCCAGAGTACCGACCGGCGCGCCCAACCCTTTCGCGCCACCGGTGACCCCCTTACCATGATCAATCGGGCAGCCCCGAATCCAGGACGCAGAGGGAGGTCGATCCGCTGATGTCACGTCGGCTGGTCAGCCTCACGCTCGACACGCTGGAAGACCTTCCCACCCGGTGCCGTTCCTGCGTGTTCTGGGAGCTCGATCCGGTCAGCCAGGATCGGGCGATCGAATGCGGTGATCCCGCGCTCGAAAAAGAGGCCTGGATTTCGTCCACGCTGCTCGAATGGGGATCCTGCGGCAAGCTCGCCTACGTCGACGGCGTCCCCGCCGGCTACGTGCTGTTCGCCCCGCCGGCCTACGTCCCGCGGTCGGTGGCTTTCCCGACCAGCCCGGTTAGCGGCGACGCCGCACTCCTCATGACGGCCTACATCATGCCTCAGTTCGTCGGAGGCGGCCTGGGACGCATGCTGGTACAGGGAGTGGCCAAAGACCTCACCAAACGCGGTGTGAAGGCGATCGAGGCGTTCGCGGACGCCCGCTGGGACCAGCCGCAGTGCCTGGTCCCCGCCGACTACCTGCTCGCGGTGGGCTTCAAGACCGTCCGGCCGCACCCGCGCTGGCCGAGGCTCCGCCTCGACCTGCGCACGGCGCTCTCCTGGAAGTCCGACGTCGAGTACGCGCTGGAGAAGCTCCTGGGCTCGATGAGCCCGTCGCTGGCCCTGGGACCAGCACACCGCTCTAGCTGAACTGCATGGCCTTCAGTGCCGACAGGTCCAGAGATCCGGTCTTCACGTCGGCCTCGACCGGCAGGAACACCCGCTGCACGGCGATCAGGATCGCCTCCGCGACCGTGTCGCGGAACGCCGGGTCGATCAGCCGCGGCCGGTCGATCGGCGAGCTCAGGTAGCCCAACTCGATCTGGACGGCCGGCATGCGCGTGAGCCGCAGGATCTCCCAGGTCTTCGCGTGCGTGTGGCCGTCGAGCAGCCCGGTCCGAGCCGCGATCTCCCGCTGCACGAGCCCGGCCAGCCGCTCCCCCACCGTCGAGCTGACGCCGGACCCGGTGCCGTAGTGGTAGGTCGCGACGCCGTTGGCGGCCGGGTTCGGGTTGCTGTCGATGTGCAGGCTGATCAGCAGGTCGGCCCCGAGCGTGTTGGCCAGCGCGGCCCGCTCGGCCCCGGTGCGCTCGTGGTCGCGGCCGCGGGTGAGGTCGGCCCGGACGCCGATCGCCGAGAATCGGCCCTCGAGCCGGTTGGCCAGGTCGTAGACGAGGTTCGCCTCGGTCCAGGTCATCGGGCCGTCCTGGGCCATCATGCCCGGGTCGTTGCCGCCGTGGCCGGGGTCGATGACCACGCGCTTGCCGGAGAGCGCCGGCCCGGCGTGGTACAGCATCGCCGACTCGCGGAGCAGCTGCGGACGCCCACCGACGACCTTGCGGCCCAGCTGGCGCAGCGCACGCATCGTCAGCGTGCCCATCGTGCCGTCGGCGGCCAGCCCGACCTCGCGCTGGAACGCGCGCAGCGCGGTCTCGGTGCGCTGGCCGAAGATGCCGTCCGCGCGGCCGACGTCGTAGCCCATCTCGAGCAGCCGCTCCTGCAGCGTCCGGACGTCGTCGCCGAGCATCGGCTCGCTCACCGAGCGGTGCAGCACCCGGTCGCCGAGCCGCCAGCGGGCGGCAACCAGCGATCGCCAGGTCTCCGGCCCGACGACGCCGTCGACGCTCAGGCCGCGGGACTGCTGGAACTCGCGCAGCGCGAGCTCGCACACCGCGTCGAACAACACGTCGTCCGGCGATTCGGGCCCGGAATCAGCGATCAACCCCAAAGTCACCAGCGTCGACTTGACCTCAGCGGCCGCCGGACCCGTGGTGCCACGCTTGATGAACTGCATGGGGTCAGCTCGCTCCTTCCATCCGCGACCCTTCGGTCGGGGGAACCGAAAAGGGGAACCGGCCGGAGGGCTCCGGACCGGCGTAGGGCCGCGACCAACGACCGTAACGCGTCGCGGCCACGACAGCGCACCGTAGCGCGCCACGGCGAGTCGCGTGTCGGCTATGTGCCCCTGAATCGACGCTCTGTACCGCCGCGACCGGACCGTCCGAACAAAGCGAAAGCTCCGGTCGCAGTTCGCGACCGGAGCTTTAGCAGGTCATAAGGTTACAGAGCGCTTTCGATCATCTTGACGATCTGACCCTTGGGCTGCGCGCCGATGATCGAGTTCACCTGCTCGCCCCCCTTGAACACGGTGATCGTCGGAATCGACATCACACCGTAGTCGCGGGCGGTGTTCGGGTTCTCGTCGATGTTGAGCTTGACGAGCTGGATCTGCTCACCGAGCTCGGCGGCGATCTCGTCGAGGACCGGCGAGACCTTGCGGCACGGTCCGCACCACTCGGCCCAGAAGTCGACGACGACGGGCTTGTCGCTCTGCAGGACGTCAGCGGTCCAGCTGGCGTCCGTGACGGCCTTGGCGTTACCCATTCCTTGCTCCTTCTGCGGGGTGATACGGGAATTACTCGGTCAGCGCGGCGACGTACTTCTCGGCGTCGAGGGCCGCCACACAACCCGTGCCGGCCGCGGTGATCGCCTGCCGGTACGTGTGGTCGACGAGGTCACCACACGCGAACACGCCGGGCACGTTGGTGCGGCTGCTCGGAGCGTCGACCTTCACGTAGCCCTCGGTGTCGACCTCGACCTTGCCCTCGAACAGCGCGCTACGCGGGGTGTGGCCGATCGCGATGAAGACGCCTTCGGCGTCGAGCGTCGACTCCTCGCCGGTGACGGTGTCCTTCAGGCGGACGCCGACGACCTTGCCGCCGTCACCGAGGATCTCGGTCGGGACGCTGTTGACGCGGAAGTCGATCTTGTCGTTGGCCTTGGCCCGGTCGACCATGATCTGCGAGGCGCGGAACTCGTCGCGCCGGTGGACGATCGTCACCGTGTCGCCGAAGCGGGTGAGGAACGTCGCCTCCTCCATCGCCGAGTCGCCACCGCCGATGACCGCGATCTTCTTGTTCTTGAAGAAGAAGCCGTCACAGGTCGCACAGGCCGACACGCCGTGGCCGAGCAGTTCCTGCTCGCCGGGGATGTTCAGCGGGCGCCAGGCCGAACCGGTCGCGAGGATGACCGCGCGGGCCTTGTACTCCCGCTGGCCGACCTTCACGGTCTTGATCGGGCCGGACAGGTCCACCTCGGTGACGTCGTCGGTCAGCAGCTCAGCGCCGAAAGCCTCGGCCTGCTTACGCATGTTGTCCATCAGGTCCGGGCCGTCGATGCCACCCGGGAAGCCGGGGAAGTTCTCGACCTCGGTGGTGGTCATCAGCGCGCCACCGGACTGGACGCCCTCGAAGACCAGCGGCTTGAGAGACGCCCGGGCGGTGTAGACGGCTGCGGTGTAGCCCGCCGGACCGGACCCGATGATGATCACGTTCCGGATCTCTTCGCTACCCACGTCTTCCTCCTGATCGCCGTGACAGTCACGCAAACGCCATGGTAGGTGCCCGCATTCCCGGGTGGCGGTTCAGCGTGCGACGGTGGCGCGGGCCCGTTCGTCGCCGGCTCCGCCGACGCCGCAGTCGGCTCCGGCGGCCACCACCACGAGCTGATTCGGATCGGCGTCCGGCGTGACGATGACGATCGCGGGCGCGCCTTCGAGGGTGGCGTAGTCGACCGCCAGCGGCTCGCCGAGGCCGAGGGCGCCCAGGCAGCCGGCGAGTTCGGCCGGGTCCCGCAGGCGCCTCAGCGCGGCCGGGTACGCGGCCGACGACGCGGGTGCGGGTGCGGCCTCGGTCGAGGGTCCGGGCGCGCGCGGCGAGGCCGCTGCCTCGGTCGGCCCGGAGAGCATGGCCCGGGCCTGCGGCCCGAGTTCCCCGACCGAATACGAAATACCAGAGACGTGGACGCTTCGCGGAGCGGACGGGGCCGAGAGCACACTCGGCCCGGCCTTGCTGTCGCCGGCCGAAGACGTCGTCGCGGAGTCGTCGCTGTTGAGCGCGTTCGACCGGACCACCGACACCCCGCAGAAGCCGATCGCCACGACTGCGGCGGCGGCGGCGATCCATTGGCCGATCCTGGTGGCCCGCTCCCGGCGGGCCCGCTGCGCGCTGAGCCGGTCCGTGGACGGGTCCGACGCCACCCAAGGCCCCGCCGGGCCGTCCTCGTCGGTCTCAGCGGCCCGGGCGGCGGGCTGAGCGGTGGGCTGGAGCGGCGGCTCGGCGGCCAGCGCCGCGTCGAGGCGCATGGCGACGTCGTCGGGCATCGAGACGTCGGGCAGGTCGCCGAGCGCGGTCGTGACCGCGGTCAGCTGCCGATAGGCGTCGGCCCACTCCTGGTCGTCGGCGATGCGGCCGGCCACCACATCGGCGTCCGGAGTGCCGTCGAGGAGGCCCTCGGCGTAGTCCGCCAGCTGATCGAGTTCGGACGGTGTCACCGAGCACCTCCTTCCGTGGGTTCGACGTGTTGTCCGCCGTCGGGGTTCCGTAGATGCCCGAGGCGCAGCGCGAGCCGGGCCCTCCCCCGGGCGCAGCGGCTCTTCACCGTGCCGACCGCCACCCCCAGCATCTCCGCGACGTCGGCGACCGGGTGGCCCTGGACGTCGACCAGCACCAGGGCGATGCGCTGCTCGTCCGGGAGCTCGGCCAGCGCGGCCTGCACGTCGATCGCCGTTTCACGTGAAGCAATCGGGTCGTTCGGCGCGGCCGGTGCGCGGTCGTCCTCGGGGAGCGGCACCGTCGGGCGGGCCTGGCGCCGACGTACCCGGTCGAGGCAGGCGTTGACCACGATCCGGTGCATCCAGGTCGTGACGGCCGCCTCACCGCGGTAACTGGCCGCCGACCGGTAGGCGGAGAGCAGCGCGTCCTGGAGAGCGTCGGCGGCGTCGTCGGCGTTGCCGATCGTCCGGAGGGCGACGGCCCAGAGCCGGTCCCGGTGTCGCCGCACGAGCTCGGCGAAGGCGTCGGGGTCCCCCTGCACGTGGGCGTGCAGCAGGCCCCGGTCGTCGAGCCCGCTGTGCGGCGGTCGCATGGACGCAGAGAGTAGAGCCTGCCGGCCACCGGAAGGTGGACGGCTCAGCTCTTGACCGTGATCTCGGAGATGGCGACCTGGTACTTACCGCGGTCGTTCGTCCCGGTGTCGGTGAGCCAGACGACCAGGAACGGTGTGCTGACCGGCTTCGAGAGCTTCACCGTGGTGCTGCCCGAGGAGGACGACTGCGACGGAGCGATCACCTTGTAGGGGGTGATGTCGGTCGGCTGCGAACTCGGCTGCTCGGTACCGGCCCGCAACTCGAAGGTCGCGCCCGCGTGGTCGAACCCGATCGTGACGCTGGAGACGTTCTTGTTGCCGCCCAGATCGAGCACGATGCCCATGCCCGGCTTGAAGTTGCCCAGCTTCGCGCTCTTGTACTGGTCGGTCTTCCACGACGTGCTCGTCTTGCCGTCGATGGCGTTCTCGAGGTCCTTCGCTTCCGCGAAGTCGCCGTCCGGCGGATCGAGCAGCGTCGCCCGGACGATCTTCACCGGGCCGCCGGTGGCCTGGGCCGGTGCGGACGTGCTGGGCTTGGTCGACGGACCCGACCCCTCGTCACCGCCACCGAAGTTCGGCAGCCCCAGCGCCGCGACGCCGACGATGACGCCGATCACGACCAGCACGCCGACGACGAGCACGCCGATACGCGTCCAGCGCGGGCCGCCGGTGTCGGGCTCGGGCGCCAGCACGGCCAGCGCGCTCAATGCCGGGTCGGCGACGTCGTACCGGCGCAGTTCGCTCGCCAGATCGGCGGCGGTGGGCGGCGGCACGGCCGGGTCGAGCAGGTCCATCGTCAGCGCGTCGAGGTAACCCGGGATGCCGGCCCGGATCTGACGCGGCGAGCACATCCGTCCGTCGACGCGGGTGGCGTCGGGCAGGCCGGTGCGGTGCGGGGGAAGTACGTCCGGCCACTGACCGGTCAGGCCCGCGTAGAGCAGGCCGCCGAGGGCCCTGATGTCGGACGGCTGTTGCCCCGGCCCACCCAGGTGGAGATCGACGAGCGTCACCTCGTCGTCGTTACCGATGAGGACCGTCGACGGCGTGAGGTTGCCGTGGGCGTGGCCGGTGGCGTGGATGCCGGCGAGCGCGTCGGCCGTGTTGCGGACGAGCGCGGCCGCGCGCGCCGGATGCAGTGGACCGGCGGCGAGCGTGTCGAACAACGTCTGGCCGTGGACCCACTCGCGGACGACGTAGGCACGCGGGCCCTCGTCGACGGCGTCGTAGACCCCGATCACCGACGGATGGACGATGCGCCCGGCGGCAACCGCCTCGGCGATCATCTGTTCGGCGGCTTCTCCGCCCGGAACCCGCAGTTCGATGGAGACCGTGCGGTTGAGCAGATTGTCGGTACCCCGCCAGAGTGCGTGCCCGGACGCCGCATCGGCGTACAGAGCCTCTTCCAGCCGGTACCGGCCCGCCAGCACCTCGCCCTGAACGGGCGCGCCGACCTGTGTCACAACCCGCCCTCCCGCAGTATCGACCGCTCCGCCCCTCAGGGTAGGCCGTGCGGCGGCTACTGGGGACAGGTCCATCCTGCCTGTTCCGGCGCGTCGTACGCCACAGGATGAACAGCACTCATAACGAGTGAGTGATCTCGGCGATCACGTTAGCGCGGCGATGCACGTCGGTCCGAGGTGGCCCGATCGGGTGTCGCGGCAGTTCACACCGGTCGGGAACGACCGCGGGGCGGTCCCGGCGCTCGCGCACCGGTCCCGCCCCGCTGTGTCTCACCCAAGAAAATTCTCAGACTCAGACGAGACGGCGGACGACGTACGTGTTGCTCCAGATCTTGCGCTTCGCCACCGGCTGGCCGGTCGTCGACGCGTCCCACATGTAGCTGCCGCCGGCGTAGATGGCGGCGTGGGAGTAGTAGCTACCGCTACCGAACAGGATCAGGTCGCCGGGCAGCTTCGCCGACTTGCTGACCGCGCGCCCGTACTTCGTCTGCTGGGTCGCGCTGTGCGGCAGGCTCTTCCCGAACTGCTTGTAGACGTACTGGGTCAGGCCCGAGCAGTCGAAGTTGTTCGGGCCGGCCGCGCCGAACTTGTACATCTTGCCGGCCTGACGAGCCGCGGCCTTGACGACCGCGTTCCCGTTCGACACCGCCTTGACGTAGTGGTTCGGCGACAGCGTCTTGTGCGCGCTGGTGACGGCCAGCACCACTCGCCAGTTCGAGTTCCCGCCGATGGTGACGGTCCACTCGATCTGACCGGACTTGCGCGCGGTCTTCGTGCTGACCGACTTCCAGCCCGCGCTGGACTGGTACTGCAGCGTGAACTTCTTGAACGACGCGGGGTTACCGCTGACCGTCCCGATCGCGTGCAGCGTCGTCCGTGACCCGGTGCCGACGGACGTGGCTCCGGAGAGCCGTGCGCTGGCCGAATCCGCCGCCGCAGCCGGAGAGGCAGCGACACCGATCAGACCAACACCGAGGGATCCTGCGAGGACTCCGGCCACCACGGTCGCGCGCCGGGAGGCGGCGCGGTGTTTGGGGCCAGAGGTTGCGCGGTGGCGAGCACCGCCGGTGGTTTTGTCCGCGTACGAGACAGACTGATCCAATTCATCAGAACGTTCGTACTGTTTCGCGGGCAGGGCACACCGAGGGGAATGCACCGTATGCAAGGAGATTCCTTCCTGCACGCCTGCGAGGTGAGCTGTCGGGTTCGGGCGGGAAGGTTGATTGCCCGGCCGCGTGCTGTGCGGCTTCACCCCAGGGGTCGCACTCGGAATCGTGGTTCCGGCGACCCCGAACTTCTTGGGTCCCCCGTCCCTGTCCATTTGGTTGGCTACTCGAAGGGACACCGCGGATCTCGTGGACAGGGCTCGGCGTGCGAATCCTGCGGTGTGCGCGGCGTGGCTGCCGCGTCAGTTGCCGCGAAGAACTGAACCTGCGCCTCGTGGGAGTTGCCAGTGCTTTGCGACGTGCATCACAGTCGATCTGTGAAGTTAGTACGACTTCACGCCGATTTCACGTACCGCTGATGTGGTTCTCGTCGCGTCGCGAGTCGGTGACACAACGCTGTGCAACCCGTGACGGGTTGGAAAATCGAACCGGACGAACGACCGGCTATCTCACAGGGCGTAGTGGGCGTCGACAACCACTACCTACGGTATCCGCAGGGTGGCGTTCGTCACGGAAATACCGCGGCGGTTGTGGATAACCGTCAGTGTTTAGAACTACACCGCGTCGACGGTTACCGTCCGAGACGTCAGCGGCCGGGTAGGCGTCGTTTCACGGTGTCAGCGAGCTCGACGACTTCGGCGACCCGGAGCCGGAGAGCCAGAACCGCGTAGACGCCTACCAGGACGATCCCCGCGACGACCAGCGAGACGAATGAACCCGCCTTGCCGATGCCCAGCGCGGCCTGGATGCCGTACGCGACGCCCCAGCTGATCAGGCCGGCGACCGCGGCCGCGATCCCGAGGCGGCTCAGCGTCCGCGTCACGGCCATCGTCTCCAGGCCGCCCAGGCTGCGCTTCAGGTACCGCCCCGACACGAACACCGCGACGAGGTACGAGACCGTGTTACCGCACTGCAGCCCGACGACGACGTAGTCGGTCGGCACGAAGAACAGCACGCCCAGGTCGAACGCGAGCTTGGCCACGACGACCGGGATGTTCAGCAGCGCGGGCGTCCTCGTGTCGCGCAGGGCGTAGAACGCGAAGATCTGCATCTGGCTGATCGCGAACGGCACCAGGCCGATAGCGGCCGCCATCGTCGCGTAGCCGGTCGCGATCGCCTGGTCCTGGCTGAAGTGGCCCCAGCGGAACGCGGTCACCGCCAGCGGGATGCCCAGGACGAGATACGCCGCCGTAGCGGGCACCAGGACGACCGAGGAGAGGCGCGCGCCGAGCGAGAGGTTCCGGGTCACCTCGGGGAAGTTCCGGTCGGCCGCGGCCGAGCTCATCCTGGGCAGCAGCGCGGTGAGGATGCTCACCGCGACGATCCCGTGGACCATCATGAACAACAGGAACGCGTTGTTGTGGATGAGCGGGCCCGGGCCGCCCCGGGTGCCCGCGTAGTTCGCGATCTTGATTACCGGAAGCACGCCGAGCTGACTGACGCCGACGTAGACGAACATCCAGGCGCCGAGCCGGGCCGCCTCACCCAGGCCGGAGCCGCGCAGATCGAACCGCCACTTCCAGCGGAAGCCGACCTTGCGCAGCGACGGCCACAGCACGAAGGCCTGGAGCGCGATACCGAGCGTGGTGCCGACGCCGAGCACCGCGACCTGGGCGCCGGTGATCGTCGAGGGGCTCAGCGTCGCCGGGCCGGGCATCAGCAGGAACACGACCGCGGTGGTGACGACCGTGACGTTGTTCAGGATCGGCGCCCAGGCCGGCGCGGCGAACTCGTTCCGGGTGTTCAGCACGGCGCCCAGCAGCGCGGACAGACCGTAGAAGAAGATCTCGGGAAGAAGTAGGTAGGCCAGCATCGTCGTCAGGTGCCGGCTGGCGTCGGTCGAACGATCGTTGGCGAAGAACGCGGTCAGCAGCGGCGCCGCGATGAGCGCCAGCACCGTGGCCGCGCCGAGCAACAGCGTCGCCGCGGTGAGCAGCTTGTGGGTGAACGCCTCGCCGCCGTCGGCGTCCCGCTTCTTGGCCGCGACCAGCAGCGGCACGACGACGCTGGTGAGGATGCCGCCGAGCAGGAACTCGTACAGCATGTTCGGGATCGTGTTCGAGACCTGGTAGGCATCACCGACCAGGCCGCCGCCGATCGCGGCGCCGATCGCCGCGGTGCGGATGAACCCGGTGGCGCGCGAGATCAGGCTGAAGATCGCCATGACGCCGCTGGAGCGGGCGACGCTGCGCGTGCCGGCCTCGGCCGGGGGCTCCTCCGGCGGGATCTGCTCGGGGATCACCGGCAGGACGGCGGTCGGCTCGTCCATCGCCGAGGCCGCGGGCAGGACGACCGTGGAGTCCGGGTCGTACGGGTTCGAGCGGGGGCGACGCAGGTCGAAGTCCCTCGGCTCGGGACCCGCGCTCACGCAGGACGCTCGAGCAGGTCGGGCACCCGGGCGATGAGCTTCCGCTCGTCCGGGTAGGCCAGCCTGTCAGGGATCTCGCTCAGCGGGACCCACGCCACCTCGGTCACCTCCACGTCGGCGTCGGAGAGCACTCCGGCCACCGCATCCAGGAGGAAATGATGCACGGTCTTGTGGATGCGGCGACCCTCGAACACGAACCAGTAGTCGACCGTACCGAGGGCCGCCAGGACGTCTCCCACGATGCCGGTCTCTTCCGCGACCTCGCGGGCGGCCGTCTGCTCGAGCGTCTCGCCCGCTTCGACGTGACCCTTCGGCAGCGACCACAGCAACCGGCCCCGGCGGTCCAGTTTGCCGATCAGCGCGCCCTCGAGATGACCCGAGTCGCCCTGCACGACCAGACCGCCGGCCGAGACCTCTTCGACCCGACGCAGCCGCCCGGGACCCCCGGGCCGACGCGGGGAGCTTCGGCGGGCCATGAATCTGACGATAGCGCCCGTCTGCGGTAAACGCTGTGAGGCCATCCAGGGGCCGGTCGGTAGCAGGCCGTGTGATATGCGTGCGCCATCGCCGACGACCAGTCGATAAGGTTCACGTCCGTGGCCGACGCATCGAACTCCGAGCCGGAAGCCACTGAAACCGTCGCCTCCGATACTGGTCTTACTGTGCCGCCTACTGCATCTCCTGCTTTGACCGCCGCTCAGCGCAGCGCCGTCGCCGAACTGCTCCGCGTCTCCCCCGTCGCCGACGACCTCGGTCGCCGGTTCCAGGCCGCCGGGCACGAGCTCTACCTCGTCGGGGGGTCGGTCCGCGACGCCCTGCTCGGGCGTCTGGGTGACGACCTCGACTTCTGCACCGATGCCCGGCCGGACGCCGTGCTCGCGCTGCTGGACGGCTGGGCCGAGGCCACCTGGACGACCGGGATCGAGTTCGGCACGGTCGGCGCCTCCCGGCGCGGCCTGCGCCTCGAGATCACGACGTACCGTGCCGAGGCCTACGACCGGCAGAGCCGGAACCCCGTCGTCCGGTACGGCGACTCGCTCGCCGACGACCTCGTGCGCCGGGATTTCGCGGTCAACGCGATGGCGGTCGGGCTCCCCGACCACCGGTTCGTCGACCTGCACGGTGGGCTCGACGACCTGGCCGCCCGCGTGCTGCGCACGCCGGGCGCGCCCGAGGACTCGTTCGCCGACGACCCGCTGCGGATGCTGCGGGCCGCGCGGTTCGCCTCCCAGCTGCAGTTCGACGTGGCCCCCGAGGTGGTCGCGGCGATGACCGCGATGGCCGACCAGATCACGCGGATCACCGCCGAGCGCATCCGGGACGAGCTCACCAAGCTGATCTGCGGCGCCGACCCGGTCGTCGGGCTGCGGCTGCTGGTCGACACCGGCCTGGCCGCCCACGTCCTGCCCGAGCTGCCGAACATGCGGATGGAGATCGACGAGCACGCCCAGCACAAGGACGTCTACGAGCACACGCTGACCGTCCTGCAGCAGGCGATCGACCTCGAGCCGGACGGGCCGGACTTCGTGCTGCGGATGGCCGCTCTGCTGCACGACATCGGCAAGCCGGCGACCCGGGAGATCCAGGACGGCGGCGGGGTCAGTTTCCACCACCACGAGGTGGTCGGCGCGAAGATGACCCGCCGACGGATGAAGGCTCTGCGCTACCCCAAGGACGTCACCGAGCAGGTGGCGACCCTGGTCTTCCTGCACCTGCGCTTCCACGGGTACGGCCGGGGCGAGTGGACCGACTCGGCCGTGCGCCGGTACGTGACCGACGCCGGCGAGTTGTTGCCACGCCTGCACCGTCTGGTCCGCTCGGACTGCACCACCCGGAACAAGCGCCGGGCGGCCGCGCTGGCCCGCTCCTACGACACGCTCGAGGACCGGATCGAGCGTCTGGCCGCCGAGGAGGACCTGGCCCGGATCCGGCCGGACCTCGACGGCAACGCGATCATGGAGCTCCTCGGCATCCCGCCGGGCCCGCTCGTCGGCCGCGCCTGGAAGCACCTGAAGGAGGTCCGCCTCGACCGCGGGGTGCTCCCCCGGGAAGAGGCCGAGGCCGAGCTCTTCCGCTGGGCCGCCGAGAACGGAATTACGACGTCAGAGGGGTAGCGGCCAGGGCCCGGGCGACACCGAGGAGGTTGGCCGCGGCCTGGCGGCCGACCTTCGCCGACCAGTCGTGGCCCTTCTCCTCGTCGAGGTAGTCGGGTCCGGCGCCGGGGCCCAAATGCCAGTACGTCCAGGACTGGCCGGGCACCGTGTAACCGATCTCGATCAGACCGCTGGAGACCGCGGCGATCGCGTTCTTCGCCCCGTCCTCGTTCCCGGTGACGACGACGCCGGCCACCCGGTTGTACGCGACCGGTCGTCCGTCGTCGTCGGTCTCCGACAGCATCGCGTCCATCCGTTCGAGCACGCCGAACGCGACCGACGAGGCGGTCCCCACCCAGGTCGGCGTCGCGACGATCAGGATCTCCGAGTTCAGCACCTTCTCGTGGATGGCCGGCCATCCGTCTCCGTCCCCCAGGTCCGTCTCGACGCCCGGCTTGACGTTGTGGTCGACCACCCGGACGAACTCGATCTGGACGCCGTTGGCGGCGAGCTCGTCGGTGACCACCCGGGCCAGCGCCTCGGTGTTCGAGGGCTCGGGCGAGGGCTTGAGCGTGCAGTTGAGAACCAGGGCGCGCATCGGCGGGCTCCTTCAGTCGGGTCCCGGCTCCCTACCCGATGAATCGAAGAACACTCGGGCCGGCGGCGTGACCGCGCTGACCCGCGACCAGCCGAGGCGATCGGTCCACCGGGCCACCCAGGCCGCCAGCACCAGGTGCCCGACGCCCAGCCCGAGGAACACCGGCCAGGACCGGCCCGAGTCGGGCAGCCCGAACGCGGCGATCAGCAGCCCGGTGACCACGCATACGTTGAACAACATGTCGTAGAGCGCGAAGACCCGTCCGCGGTAGACGTCGTCGACCTCCGACTGCACGGCGGCGTCGACGATGATCTTGATCCCCTGGCTCGCCCACCCGCCGACGAGCGCGACCGCGACGACGACGGCCGTCGTCGGTACCGCGACGATCACCGGCCAGACGACCGCGAGAAGGATCAGCAGCGCGGTCATCCACGTCCGTCGGGAGATGCGGCGGACGACGCCGGGCGTGACGAGTGCGGCCAGGCCGGCACCGAGGCCGGTCGCGAGCACGACCTGGCCGAGCCCGGTGTCGCCGCTCGGGAACATCCCGCCGCCGTCGAGGGTGTTCCGGTAGAGCAGCAGCAGGGCCAGCGTCGTGACGCCGAACCCGATCCGCCCGAGGCCGACGGTGAGCAGCGCGAACGCGGCGGCCCGCCGCTCGGAGAGGTGCCGCACCCCGGCGACCATCCCGCGCACCACGGATCCGACCGTCTCCAGCCGGGCGGTGGGGTCATCGCGGTCCGGGCCCAGCGCGGCGACCGGGAAGCGTCCGGCCAGGACGGCGGAGATCAGGTACGCGGCCGACGCGACGAGCAGGACCACCGCGTAGCCCAGGTCGCCGGCGTCGACCACGCTGCGCAGCCCGACCGCGGCCCCGACGCCGATCGTCAGCACGACCGTGCCGGCGGTGGGGGAGAACGCGTTCGCGGTGATCAGCTCGCGGTTGCGGGCGACGTGCGGCATCCCGGCCGAGAGGCCGCCCAGGATGAACCGGTTGACCGCCACCGCGATGAGCGCGAGCAGCAGGAACGGCCAGGTGCGCCCGCCCGCCCAGAGCACCGCGGCCACCCCGACCAGGACGACCGAGCGGGTGACGTTCGCCCACACCAGGACGTTCCGGCGCGGGTAACGGTCGAGCAGGATGCCGGTGAACGGGCCGAGCAGCGAGTACGGCAGCAGCAGGACCGCGAATCCGAACGCGACCGCGACCGGCTCGGTCTGTCGATCGGGGTTGAAAAGCACCGATCCGGCCAGCGCGGCCTGGAAGACACCGTCGCCGAACTGACCGGTGAGCCGGACGCCGAACAGCCGCCGGAAGTCCGCCCGCCGCAGCAACCCGCCCAACTCACGCCACGCACCCGGCGTCGCATTCACGCGCCCAGGGTACGGGCGACTTAGTGGCACTAATATTGGCGGCACTGTTTCAGGGAGGCTTAGTGGCCGGCGTGTCACCCATTGCCCCGACCCGCACCACCGCCGGTGCCGCGGTCCTCGTTACCCACCACGACCGTCTGCTGATGATCCGTCAGGAGCGCCAGACCGGCGTCCGCTGGGAGGTTCCGGGCGGGGGACAGGAGGCCGGTGAGACGCTGGAGGCGGCGGCGATCCGCGAGGCCCGCGAGGAAGCCGGGCTCGACGTCACGGTCGATCGGCTGATCTGTACCTATGCCTCCTACCGACTGCACACCGGCACGGTCGTGCTGGGGGCCTTTTATCTAGGTGTCGCCGCGGACCCGGGGTTCGAGCCGGTGCCCCAGCTCGACGAGGGCATCGTCGAGGTGCGCTGGCTCGACCCGACGTCGCTCGGCGCGGGCGAGCTCGGGCCGCTCACCGAGCGGGTCCTGGACCGGTGGTGGCCGGTTCGGGAGGAGCCGGCGGCGCCGTTTCACGTGGAACTATGGCGGAACCGCAGCGGCTACCTTCCGCACTGAGGGCGGCGATGGCCACGTTCGTGCGGATTCGGGGCGCGCTCGACGAGCGGACGGCCGCCAACCTGTACAGCGTGGTCGTCGGAATCGTGCTCGGTGGCGGGGCGATCGGCTGGGCGTCGCCGCCGACGCGGGCGGAGTTCGACGAGTGGCTGGCCGAGGTCGTCGGTGCGGTCCGGGACGGCGAGGCCGTGGCGGTGCTGGCCGGGGGCGTCGGTGGGGCGGTGGCCGGGTTCGGGTACTGGCGCCGGTACGCCCGCCCGACGCTGCGGGTGAACGCGGACGTCGAGAAGGTGTTCGTGGCCGCGGCCGATCAGGGGCAGGGGATCGGCGAGCGGCTGGTGAGCCTGCTGGTCGAGTCGGCCCGGCAGGCCGGGATCGAGACGCTCACTCTCGACGCGCGCGGCGACAACGTGGGGGCGGTGCGGCTCTACGAGCGCCTGGGCTTCACCCGCTACGGCCACCTACCAGCCTTCGTCGCCGTCGGCCCCTACCGCTACGACCAGGTCTTGCTGGCAAAACGGCTGTAGCCGCGCCGATAGGCGCGGCTACAGCCGAGTACTGACGTGGAGCCCGCCCAGGGCGGCGCCGGCAGTCGAGCGCGCCGACGCCGTGGCATCAGCGAAGCGCCATAAGGAGGCGCGCTCGCCTGTCGGCGTTGTTCTGGGCGGGCCGCCCAGATTAGAGTTCGCCCTTGATGAACGCTTCGACGGCGGCGTGGGCCTCGTCGTCGCTGTACTGCTCGGGCGGGCTCTTCATGAGGTAGGACGACACCGAGTTGATCGGGCCGCCGATGCCGCGGTCCTTGGCGATCTTCGCCGCGCGCACCGCGTCGATGATCACGCCGGCCGAGTTCGGGGAGTCCCAGACCTCGAGCTTGTACTCCAGGTTCAGCGGAACGTCGCCGAACGCCTTGCCCTCGAGCCGGACGTAGGCCCACTTGCGGTCGTCGAGCCACGGCACGTAGTCGGACGGGCCGATGTGAACGTCGGCCTTCTCCATCTCGTGCGGGATCTGCGAGGTGACCGACTGCGTCTTGGAGATCTTCTTCGACTGGAGCCGCTTGCGCTCCAGCATGTTCATGAAGTCCATGTTGCCGCCGAAGTTGAGCTGGTACGTACGCAGCAGCTCGACCCCCCGGTCCTCGAACAGCTTGGCCATCACGCGGTGGGTGATCGTGGCCCCGACCTGCGACTTGATGTCGTCGCCGACGATCGGCACCCCGGCGTCGGTGAACTTCTGCGCCCACTCCGGGTCGGAGGCGATGAACACCGGCAGCGCGTTGACGAACGCGACCTTGGCGTCGATCGCGGCCTGGGCGTAGAAGCGGTCCGCCGCCTCGGAGCCCACCGGCAGGTAGGACACGAGGACGTCGACCTGGGCGTCCTTGAGCACCTGGACGACGTCGACCGGCTCGTCGTCGGACTCGGTCACCATCTCCTGGTAGTACTCGCCGAGGCCGTCGTAGGTGTGGCCGCGCTGCACGGTCACGCCGGTCGGCGGCACCTCGGTGATCGTGATCGTGTTGTTCTCGCTGGCCACGATGGCCTCGGAGAGGTCACGCCCGACCTTCTTGGCGTCGACGTCGAACGCGGCGACGAACTCGACGTCACGCACGTGGTAGTCGCCGAACTGGACGTGCATGAGCCCGGGCACCCGCGTCGTGGGGTCAGCGTCACGGTAGTAGTGCACGCCCTGCACGAGCGACGCGGCACAGTTGCCGACGCCGACGATGGCAACACGTACGGAGCCCATAGGGGCCTCCCTCTCTGTGTTTCTACTCACTAATGCTGAGCAAGCTCGTTGTTTGGGTTGGAGGTCAGTCCGACGGGTCGTCGTCGGTCGGCTGTTCGGGAGCGGATCGCCGCAGCGGGGCATGGCCCGCCTGTTCTTTGGCGATCAGCTCGTTGATCCAGCGGACCTCCCGGTCGGCCGATTCCAAGCCGTGGCGTTGCAATTCGAGCGTGTAGGCGTCCAAGCGCTCGCCGGCCCTGGCGAGCATCTGGGACAGCCCGTCCCGGCGTTCCTCGACCCGTCGCCGGCGCCCTTCCAGGATCCGGAGCCGGGTAGCCGCGTCCGTGCGGCTGAAGAACGCGAAGTGGACCCCGAAACCTTCGTCGTCGTAGGTCTCGGGTCCGGACCCCGCGAGCAGGGCGGCGAACCGTTCCTTGCCCTCGGCGGTCAGCTTGTAGACGACCCGGCCACGCCGGCCGGTCAACGGCGGCGGCATTGCCACGTCGTCGGGGTCTGGCTCGAACTCGGTGATCCAGCCCCCCGATTGGAGCCGCCGGAGGGTCGGATACAGCGACCCGTACGAGATCGCCGCACGGAATGCACCGAGCAGGGTCGTCAGCCGCTTGCGCAGCTCGTACCCGTGCATGGGGCCCTCGTGCAGGAGCCCCAGGATCGCGAACTCGAGCACCGCCGGGCCTCCTCTCGTCCACCTGGCGTTGGCTGACCCCGATGTATCGAGACGATACATCGTCTCGACGCCTCGGTGGAGAGGGACGCGAACGTAATCCATGTCATGCGTTCACTTTCCGGTCACGACAACGGGCAGATGGGCCCGGACCGCGGCGTACTCTTCGCCTGTGCGGACCCAGAGACAGGTGGTGGACTACACGCTTCGGCGCCGGGCGCTGCTGCGTGAGGTCTACGCGGGTCGCGTCGGCACGATGGAGGTCTGCGACGCGTCCCCGTACCTCGTCCGCGCGTCGAAATTCTTCGGAGAGGCGACGACGGCGCCCTGCCCGATCTGCCGGCGGGAGCCTCTCTGGCACGTGCACTACATCTACGGCGACGAGTTGCGCGCGTCGGCGGGGCAGGCGCGGCCGAAGGCCGAGCTGGCGATCCTGGCCATGGACTACCGGGCGTTCGACGTCTACGTGGTCGAGGTCTGCCGGGGATGCAGCTGGAACCACCTGGTGGAGAAGTTCACGCTGGGGCGCGACGGCCTCACCAGCGATGACTCCGACGGGCGCAAGCGCGCGGCCGACTGACGCCGACTGATCCGCCTAACGGCTCGACTTCGGACCGGTGCCGGGCGTCGTTTGCTACGGCGAGGTTGACTAGCTGACGTTTGGCTTAAACCTGGATAAGGATGTGCACGGGTTGCCCCCTGTTGCGCCTGCAATAGGAGAGGATCGCGGACGGTGAGCAGTAGCTCGGCTGACCAGCTGGTTCCAGGAGGGCTCGTGAGCTTCAGGCCCGATCACGGCAAGGCGTGGGAAATGGTGATTGCTCTGTGAGCGGCATTTCACAGGAGCGGCTGGCTGTTTTGATCGCTTGGTGCTTCCGGGGCATGGTGGACGCATGACTTACGGTCACACTCCTGACGACGATCCCGACGTCGGAGGGCGTTCGTCGAGCGGTGGCACGGTGTACGGCGGTTCCGCTCCACGCGGCTCCGGCGGTGGCACCGTCTACGGCGGTGGCTCGTCGGCCGGCTCGTCCGGCACGACGTACGGGTCGCCGGCCGCCGGGCGCGGTACCACCTACGGCTCGTCGGGCGGCACGACCTACGGGTCGTCGTCGGCCGGCTCGTCCGGAACGACCTACGGGTCGTCCGGCGGCGGTACCACCTACGGATCCTCGTCCGCCGGGCGCGGCACGACGTACGGCGCAGCCGGCGGCGGAACCACCTACGGCTCCCCGGGGTCGGGCGGCACCACCTACGGCGCGTCGAGCGGCACGACCTACGGCAGCACCGCGGTCGGCGACCGCCCCGCCGGTCTCGGGCCACGCAGCCGCGCGGCCGCGCTGGAGGACGACCAGCTGCTCCCGGAGGTCGGGGGAGCTCCGAGCGGTGGCGGGCCCAAGAAGCCCGGCCGTCGCAAGAAGGTCCTGATCGGCCTCGGTATCGGCACCGCGCTCTGCCTCCTGCTCGGCCTGACCGGCGGTGGCGTGGCCTACGCGAGCGTCGACCTGCCGAACTTCCCGGCGGCCAGCAAGACCACGCAGATCCAGTACTCGGACGGCAAGACGACGTTCGCGACGTTCGCCACCGAGAACCGCATCGAGGTGCCGCTGGCCAAGGTCCCGAAGTACGTCCAGGACGCGGTCATCGCGACCGAGGACCCGGACTTCCGGGAGAACAGCGGTGTCTCGTTCCGCGGCACGGCCCGGGCGGTCTGGGGTCTGGTCAAGGGCGACGAGGGCGCCGGTGGTGGTTCGACGATCACCCAGCAGTACATCCGCAACGCGCTGAACCTCACCCGCGAGCGGAGCTACTCCCGCAAGGTGAAAGAGATCATCCTGGCCCGGAAGCTCTCCAGCAGCTGGGACAAGGACACGATCCTCAAGGGCTACCTGAACACGATCTACTTCGGACGCGGGGCCTGGGGCATCCAGTCGGCGTCGCAGGCGTACTTCCACAAGGACATCGACAAGCTGTCGGTGGCCGAGGGCGCCGTTCTCGCCGCGGTGATCAAGGACCCGACGAACTTCGACCCGACGAACAACAAGGCCAGCGCCGAGGGCCGCTGGACCTACGTCGTCGACCAGATGGCCAAGAAGCAGTTCATCACCGCGGCCGACCGGCAGGCGCTGACCTATCCGAAGGTCGCGGAGAAGCCGGCCGCCACCCGTGACTGGCAGAAGGGCGCGACCGGCATCCTCGGGCAGAAGATCGAGTCCGAGCTGAAGACCACGGTCGGCCTGACCGAGCAGTCGATCAACACCGGTGGGTACCGGGTCGTCACGACGATCAACCCGACGTACCAGAAGGCGGCCGAGGCGGCCTCGAAGGAGTACCTCAAGGGCCAGGACAAGGACATGGCGACCGCGATGGTCTCCATCGACCCGGCCACCGGCATGGTCCGCGCCTACTACGGCGGTGACCGCGGCTACGGAAACCTCGACCTCGCCTCCAGCGCGGCCCCGCACCCGGCCGGCTCGTCGATGAAGCCGTACGTGCTGGCCAAGGGCGTCGAAGAGGGCTACAGCATCGACTCGCTCTGGGACGGCACGTCCGGCCAGACGTTCCCCGACCGGTCGACACCCCTGAAGAACTCCGACGGAGACAACAGCTGCGGCAAGCAGTGCTCGCTGACCAGCGCCACGGTCAAGTCGCTGAACACGGTCTACTGGGCGCTGACCTACAAGGTCCACGCGTCCGAGGTCGCGAAGCTGGCCGAAAAGGCCGGCATCACGCGGATCGACGGTATGAAGACCGCCGACTTCATCAAGAGCGACAAGCTGAACTCCGGTCTCGGTATCGGCCAGGACTCGATCTCGGTGCTCGACCAGGCGGCCGGCTACGCGACGTTCGCCAACTACGGCATCTACCGCCAGCCGTACTTCATCGACAAGGTCTACGGCGCGGACGGCAAGGTCGTCTGGGACCACGCCGACCACGTCGCCCCCGAGGTGCAGGCGTTCAGCAAGGACGTCGGCCGGGACGTCTCCTACGTCCTGCAGCAGGTCTACGGCGCGACCAACAAGAAGATCACCGACGGCCGCGAGGGCGCGATCAAGACCGGTACCCAGCAGTTCGGGAACACCGACGAGAACGCGCACGCCTGGATGTGCGGGTTCACCCCGCAGCTGGCGAGCGCGGTCTGGGTCGGTAGTGGCACCGACAAGGACATCAAGCTCCGAGATCGGGTCAACGGGAACATCCACGTCTACGGCTCCGGCATCCCCGGCAAGATCTGGCGCGACTTCATGAGCGCCGCGCTCAAGGGCACCGACAAGGAAGATTTCGAGTCCCCGCTGCACGCCGGCGACCAGCCCGGCAACGCGCCGAGCGAGGAGCCCTCGCCGACGCCGTCGGACACCCCGGACGAGGACGACCAGAACCAGGACGGCCAGAACGGCGATGGCCAGAACGGCGACGGTCAGAACGGCGACGGCCAGAACCAGGACGGGCAGAATCCGGGCCAGAATCCGGATCCACAAAATCCCGACGGCCAGAACAACAACAACGACGGGAATCCGTTCAACAACAACTGACCTGAGGGCCGGTCCCCGCTAGGGACCGGCCCTCATTCGTGTGCCGGGGCGATCGGGGATGCGCGGGTGCGGCAGGATCGGGGCGTGACCGAGCGAACGACCGAGATCGTGCTCCCCAGCCGCTCCGACCGGGTGGCGGCCGGCCTCTCCGAGGCCGCGGGCGGCCCGCTGGGCCGGCACGCGACGCTGCGTCGCCGGTTCTGGACTCCGCTGCAGGTCGTCTTGTTGCTGACGACGTTGGTCTTCGCGTTCAACTGGGTGCAGAAGTCGCCGTGCCGGGACGGGGCGTGGGACAACTACGACCAGTACCGGAACGCCTGCTACACCGACGTCCTGGCGCTGTACTACGCCGAGAAGCTCAACGAGGGCTACATCCCGTACCTCGACCACGAGGTCGAGTACCCGGTGCTGACCGGCCTGATGATGGGCGCGATCGGCCTGCCGGTGCACGCGCTGATCTCCAGCGGCGCGATCCCCGGGCACCTGAACGAGGGCACGGTCTTCTACGACCTGACCGCGCTGGCGCTGGCCGGGTTCGGGCTGGTGACGGCCTGGGCGGTCGTACGCTCGCGGGAACGCAGGCCGTGGGACGGCGCCCTGGTGGCGCTGGCCCCGGCGGTGTTCGTCACCGCGACCGTCAACTGGGACTTCCTCGCAATCGGGCTGACCGCGTTGGCAATACTCGCCTGGTCGCGCGAGCGCCCCGGTCTGTCCGGAGTGTTCTTCGGTCTGGCGACCGCGGCGAAGTTCTATCCGCTGCTGATCCTCGGTCCGCTGGTCCTGCTCTGTTTCCGACGGCGGACGCCCGAGGCGCGCAGGTCGGCGCTGATCACCGTGGGCAGCGCGGTCTTCACCTGGCTCGTGGTCAACGTGCCGTTCGCGATCATGGCTCCGGACGGCTGGTCGAAGTTCTTTCGGCTCTCGTCCGAGCGGCCGATCGACTGGGGGACGTTCTGGTACATCGGCACGCACATCCCGGTCGGGCGTACCGCGGACAACAAGCCGGACCTCGGTCTGCCGCCGTTCGTCTGGCTCGGTGACCACATCCCGGCGCTCAACTGGGCGGCCTACGTGTTGTACGCGCTGTGCTGCATCGGCATTGCGGCGCTGATCTTCTTCGCGCCCCGGCGTCCGCGGCTGGCCGCGATGGCGTTCCTGGTCGTGGCCGCGTTCCTGCTGACGAACAAGGTGTGGTCGCAACAGTTCGTGCTCTGGCTGGTGCCGCTGGCGGTGCTGGCCCGGCCGCGCTGGCGGGCGTTCCTGATCTGGCAGGCGTGCGAGCTGTTCTACTTCTTCGCCTTCTACCAGATCCTGATCCGGGTGTCGGGGGGCAAGGGGGCCGTGCTCCCCGAGGCGGTGTTCACTCTGGCCAGTATCGCCAGGTGGTTGTCGGTCGCGGTGATGTGCGGGCTCGTCGTCCGGGAGGCGTTGAAGCCCGAGCTGGACGTGGTGCGCCGGGACGGCGTCGACGACCCTGAGGGTGGGGTCCTGGACGAGTCACGCTCACCGGAGCTCGAACAACACCCCGTCCCCGCGGTCGCTACGTAGGATGCCGAGCCCGTCGACGTCGGCGGTGAGCGCGTTCTCGTAGGGCGTCCCGCGGGCGCTGAGCGGGCCTTCCCGGATCACCAGCACGGACTTGATGCCGAGGTCGCGGAAATACTGGACGCTGGCCGCGCTCGGGAACTGGGTGGCGGCCTGGCGGATGTCGTCCTGGGAGTGCGGGGTGAAGCCGGAGCCACCGTTGACGACCTTGGGGAACCCGTCGGTCGACCACAGCATCACCCACTGATCGCGGGCGTCGCTGGGCAGCACGAGCGCCGGGCCGTCGATGCCCTTGAACGACTGCGGTTCCGCGGGCACGTCGGGGTGCGGCGTCGTGTTCAGCCCCTCGACGCCGACGAAGAACGCCGGGACGAGCGCCAGCGCGACGACGAACCGCTCCCAGCGACGGGCGCTGCGGGCGGTTTCGCGGCTGCCTCGCGTCCGCATGGACAACCGATCGCCGAACGCGGTGATCGCCCCCGCGGCGAGCAGAGCGAGCAGCAGGGTGGTCCAGACGACGAGCCGGCCCGGGGTGCGGATCGCGTCCCAGCCCGGCAGGTGCCGGTAGACGAGCAGGTAGCCGTACTCGCCGCCGCCGGCGAACTGGGTGCCCATCGCGAGGATGATGCTGACCACGGTGCCGACGGCCAGCGTCGTGCGGACTCGGACCGACCAGGCGCTGTAGAAGACGCCGACGAGCGCCAGGGCCATCACGAAGATGCCGGGCAGCATCGTCATCTCCGGCGCGAACGGCAGCGTGCTGCGCGAGTGCGCGGACGCGTCGCCCCACAGCCAGGACGTCTCCGGCGCGGTGAAGAAGCCGCGTAGCGGTGGGGAGAACAGTTGGAGGTCGGCCTCGGACCGGCGGGCGTACGGGTGCGCGTCGACGACCCGCAGGTAGGGGCGGGCCATCAGCGCGGTGACGATCAGGAAGGCGAGGGCGCCGAGGCCGTCGGCGAGGAGCAGTTTGCGTCTTATGGGGGGCCGGCCGACGACGAGCCAGCCGATGGCGGCGGCGGCGCAGACGCCGCCGAGGACGTAGCCGAACGGCAGGCCGACGCCGAACCCGATCAGGATCTGCCAGCAGGCGAGCGCCCAGCCGGCCGCGGCCCAGCCCGGACGCACCTCGTCTTCGCGGTAGCCGCGGGTGAACGAGTAGCCGTGCCCCTTGGCCAGCGCGGCCAGCGCCAGCGCGATGCCCCCGGTGGAGAGTACGTGCAGGTGACCGGCCTGGCCGAGCCGCCAGGGCGCGTAGCCGACGGCCAGCCCGGCCAGCACGGCCGCGGGCCAGGCCGCGCCGAGCCGCCGGGTGAGCGCGTAGCCGCCCAGCGAGGCCAGATAGAACGCCAGCACGTAGGCGATGTTGTAGTGGACGACCGCGGCGGCCGGCCCGTCGCCGAAGAAGCCGAGCGGGGCGTAGCCGAGCAGGCTGTCGGTGAACGCGAACGTGTCGTGCTCGGGGAACAGCACGTTGGACTGCCAGAGGGCACCGGGCTGGGTGAGCAGCGCGTGGCCGCCCCAGGCGATCTCCCAGGTGATCAGCAGCGGGTCGAACACGTCTTGGGGGACGGTGCTGGCCGGGTGCAGGAGCGTCGGCCAGGTGAAGACGACGGCGATCAGGGCGAAACCGAGACCGACGAGCGTGAACTCGCTGTGGGTGAGGCGGTACCAGCGGGTGGGGTGGGGAGTCGCTGTGGGAGAGGCGTTCGAGCGGCCCGCGGGCCGGGGGGCGCTCGGCGGGCCTGGGGGCGGGGACCCGGCTGGGGCCGGGTGCGGGGGGTCGCTGGCCTCGCTCGCTTCGGGCGAGCCGCTCGCCTGGCTCACTTGGCCAGCCGCTCCTTGAGGAACTGGATATCGGCGGTCTGACCGTCGTCGCCGCCCGGCGTCTCGCAGATCGCCGGCGCGCCGGCCGCCTTGACCGTGGCCACGATCAGATCGGGATCGATCTGGCCGCTGCCGAGGTTCTCGTGCCGGTCGCGCCCCGAGTCGAACGGATCCTTCGAGTCGTTGACGTGCACGAGGTCGATGCGGCCGGTGATCGCCTTGACCCGCTCGACGATGTTCAGCAGGTCTTCGCCGCCGGCGTGGGCATGGCAGGTGTCGAGGCAGAAGCCCGGTTCGTACTCACCGATCGCGTCCCACAGCATGGCCAGCCGATCGAACCGGCGGGCCATCGCGTTATCGCCCCCGGCGGTGTTCTCGACCAGGATCGGCAGCGGGAAACCGCCCGACTCGGCGGCCTGCGCGAACGCCTTGCGCCAGTTCTCGAAGCCCACCGCGGCATCGTCGCCGTTGCCGACGTGCCCGCCGTGCACGATCAGGCCCTTCGCGCCGATCGAGGCGGCCGCCTCGGCATGCTGGGCCAGGATCTTCCGCGACGGGATGCGGATGCGGTTGTTCGTGCTGGCCAGGTTGATGACGTACGGCGAGTGGATGTAGACGTCCACCTCGCTGGCCTTGAGGGCCTCGACGTCGTCGCGGGGCACCGGTTTCTTCCAGCCCTGCGGGTCACCGAGGAAGAACTGGACCACGTCGGCACCGCGGACGGACGCGGCGGCCAGCGGGTCGGCGGGGTCGACATGGGCACCGATTCGCATGGCCGCGAGCCTAGTGCTCGCCTGCGACAAGTTCGGCTGCCCCTGAAGAGCGGGCGGGGGTAGCGCGTTACCTGATGCCGGAAGTCGTCGTTGAAGCCGTACAGAGCAGTTACTGATCGGGAGGGTGGGTTGTCGGGACGGCGGCTGGTCGTGGCGGCTCTACTTCTACTCTTTCCGCTGTTCGCCCCGGCCGCGCCGGCCCGGGCCGCCGAGGCGACGATGACGTTCACCGGCGCGTTGGACGTCGCCGGGCTGCTCAGCTCGCTGACCGTGCAGCCCCGGGCGGTGACGGTCCCGGCCGGTGGTGAGGTGGCGTTCGTCAACGGCACGACCGTCGCGCTCAAGGTGACCGTCGGTGGTGAGACGGCCCGGCTGGAGCCGGGCGGGTCGCGGACGATGCTGTTCACCGGCTCCGACCGGACCGAGACGTTCGCCGCCTCGGCGTCCGCGGTCCGACTTCCGCTGGTCGGCCCGCTGACGTCGGCGGCCGGCCAGGTCAGCGTGCTCGCGATCCCGGTCGCCGCGGCCGAGCCGATGATGTCCACCCGTCCGTCGTCGTCGCCTTCTCCTCCTGCGGACGAGGACGAGCCGACGAGCGAGGCGAGCGGCGCAGTGGTCCCGCTCGGGTCACCCGAGCCGCGGGCGTCGGACCCGTCGGCGGGGGTCTCGCCTTCTCAGCGGACCGGGGAGGCGTCGCAGGCGGCCTCTTCGGCTGCTTCGCAGGAGGCTTCTTCGGCTGCTTCGCGGGGGGATTCGCCGGAGGCCTCGCGTCGGGATCCGCAGGGTGAGCGGGCCGGGCGGGCCGAGCGGGCGGCTCGGCCGCCGGTGCTACCTCCGTTCCCGGGGTTCCGCAGTGCTCACGACCAGCTCGGGCTGATCGTCCTGCTCTCGGCGATCGTGCTGGCCGGCCTGGGCGCGATGGCGTTCCGGACGGTGCTCGCCCACCGGCCGGTGGTGGAGGTCGGGGCGCACTCGCAGGCCGCGCGGAAGGCCCGGGTCCTCCGACGTCGACGGGGTTGACGGTCGTTGTCCCCAGGCCCGGGCGCGCGGGTCGGTCGCACTGCGTGCGCGCTGGTAAGGTGGTCGGGATTGCATGACGCGATCGACCCTCCTGTCACGGACCGACCGTGACCGCCTGAGTCCAGAGGAGGTGGGTTCTACCTTGCGTCATTACGAAGTAATGGTCATCCTCGACCCCGATCTCGAGGAACGCACCGTCCAGCCCTCGCTCGACACGTTCCTCAACGTGATCCGCACGGCTGGTGGCAGCGTCGAGAAGGTCGACGTCTGGGGCCGGCGTCGGCTCTCGTACGAGATCAACAAGAAGGTCGAAGGCATCTACGCCATCGTCGACCTGAACTCGGAGCCTCCGGCCGTCGCCGAGCTCGACCGTCAGCTGAACCTCAACGAGTCCGTTCTGCGTACGAAGGTCATCCGACCCGACCAGCGCTGAGTCCAGCCGATTTCGTCGTACCCCTCGTGCAGGGTCGGCGACAAGATCGGTTGAGGAGGATCGCACCCCATGGCAGGCGAAACCGTCATCACCCTGGTCGGCAACCTGGTTGACGACCCTGAGCTGCGCTTCACCCCCAGTGGCGCGGCTGTGGCGAAGTTCCGGCTCGCGTCGACGCCGCGTACCTACGACCGGCAGAGCGGGGAGTGGAAGGACGGCGAGAGCCTCTTCCTCACCTGCAACGTCTGGCGTCAGGCGGCCGAGAACGTGGCCGAGTCGCTGCAGCGCGGCATGCGAGTCATCGTGCAGGGCCGGCTCCGGCAGCGGTCGTACGAGACGCGCGAGGGTGAGAAGCGCACCGTATTCGAGGTCGAGGTCGACGAGGTCGGCCCGTCGCTGAAGAGCGCGACCGCACGGGTCAACAAGACGACCCGCGGGAGCGGCGGCGGCAACGGCGGCTCCGGCGGCGGCTACGGCTCGTCCGGCGGTGGCGGCGGCAACTCCGGTGGTGGGGCGCCGGCTGACGACCCCTGGGCCGTCGCGACGCCGGCCGGCGGTGGCTCGTTCAGTGACGAGCCCCCGTTCTGAGCCGCTGAGCATCGGCTGAAGAGCTCCCGAACGTTCGAAGCAGAGAAGGAAGACCCATGGCCAAGCCGCCCGTGCGGAAGCCCAAGAAGAAGATCAACCCGCTCGACAAAGACAAGATCACTTACATCGACTACAAGGACACGGCGCTGCTGCGGAAGTTCATTTCCGACCGCGGCAAGATCCGGGCCCGTCGAGTGACCGGTGTCTCGAGCCAGCAGCAGCGGCAGATCGCCCGGGCGATCAAGAACGCCCGCGAGATGGCGCTGCTGCCCTACACCAGCACCGCGCGCTAAGGAGGCGGGGAATGAAGATCATCCTCACCTCTGAGGTCAGTGGTCTCGGTTCGCCCGGCGACATCGTCGAGGTGAAGGACGGCTACGGTCGCAACTTCCTGCTCCCGCAGGGCAAGGCGATCATGGCCACCCGGGGCCAGGAGAAGCAGGTCGCGCAGATCCGCCGGGCGCGTGACGCCCGCCAGGTCCGTGACCTCGGGCACGCCCAGGAGATCAAGAGCCAGGTCGAGAAGCTGAACGTCCGGCTCGCGACCCGCGCCGGCGAAGGTGGCCGGCTGTTCGGTTCGGTCACCGCGGCTGACGTCGTGTCGGCGGTCGTGCGGGCCGGTGGGCCGGAGCTCGACAAGCGCCGGCTCGAGCTGCCGGGGCACATCAAGACGACTGGGTCGCACAAGGTCGCGGTGCGTCTGCACCCGGACGTGTCGGCGCAGATTTCGCTGGATGTCGTTGCGGAGAAGTAGGCAGTAGCGGTTTCTGACGGCCGGCCGGGGTTCGCCCTGGTCGGCTGTTGGGTTTTTGGGGGCCCGGGCCTGGGCCTGGCGGGGCGCCGGGGGCCGGGCGGGCGGGGCCGGGGACTCGACCTGGCGGGGGCGCCGGGGGTGGGCGGCCGGGGCGGGGTCCGGGCCGTGGGCCGGCGGCCTGGGGTGGGCCCTCGGTCATGGGGTGGGCCCTCGGTCGGTGGGGGTTGGGGTTGTGCCGGGGCGGCGGTTGCTCGCGGCCGGCGGGTGGCTGGGGTTGTGCCGAGGTGTCGGCTGGGTCTCGCGCGTCGCAGGTCGTTCTCCGCACCTCCAAGCCGCGCGCCTACGGGCCTCCGTTCCTACGGGCCCCGCGATGCGGGCCTCCGCGATGCGGGCCTTCCGCGCCCCGCGCGCGCCGCGCTCCCTGCGCGCGCGCTGCGCTCCCTGCGCGCGCGCTGCGCTCCCCGCGGGCCCTGCGCTCCCCGCGGGCCCTGCGCGCCGCGCTCTGAGGGTCTCCCGCGTCCGCGCCTTCGCGCGTGCGGGCCTTCCCCTGCCCACGACCGCGGGTCACCCGGGATGCCGGCCCACGCGGGACTCCCGCCGCCCGCGCATGCGTGGGCCACCCGGAAACACCGGGCCAGGCAGGCCTTTCGCGCCTCCGGTTTCCACGCCCTCGCGATACGTGTGCTCCTTCGCCACGCGTGCCCCCGCGCACGCCGGGCCTCGCTCGTCGCGCCTCAAGGCAGCGCGCCACGCGAGTCTCCGAGATTCCGCGCTACGGTGGTCCGCCCTTCAGGCCATTCGCGCACCTCGTCTTTGCCCGCCCGGCCTGGCGCTTCGGGTGTCTTTGGGCCACGGTGTCTCCGAGCCGCACGCCTCCGCCCCGATGAGCTTCCGGCGCCTGCGCCCCGCAAGTCTTCCGCGCCTCGCTGGCAGCTCACCCGTGCCTCGGCGGCGCGCCAGCCTTGCGTGCCTTGCCCTGCGGGCCACGCCACCACCCGGCCGAAACTTGCACTTCGCGCCTTCGCGCCTTCGCGCCTTCGCGCTTCCGGGCTTCCGGGCTTCCGGGCTTCCGGGCTTCCGGGCTTCCGGGCTTCCGGGCTTCCGGGCTTCCGGGCTTCCGGGCTTCCGGGCTTCCGGGCCCCCGGGCCCCCGGGCCCCCGGGCCCCCGGGCCCCCGGGCCCGAGTCTGTAGGCCTCAGACTCAGACTCCCCGCGCCATCCGTCTCCGCTCCGGCGGGCCCCGCGCTTCGCGTCTCTGAGCCCGGATTCCTAACCAAGGACCCGCGCCACCCTCGCCTCCGCGT
>NZ_VIRS01000027.1 GCF_006912135.1 Cryptosporangium phraense
CTTCGGTAGGACCGGGAAGTCGTCAAATCGTGCGTAGGGCTCGCGCTTGTGCCCGTGACCCTTCAAGCCCGCGGTGACGAGGCGGCATGACCACGTTCGACGGGATCCGGCGGTGGATCCGTGCTGACCCGGATGCGCTCGGGCCGGGTTCTGCGCCGCCCGGCACCGGCCTGGCCACCCGCACGGCCGCCGGCAACCTGGGGGCGGCCGCGCCGACTGTCCGGACCTGCCGATTCTCGAGGGGATCATGATCCGTTCGGAGGTCGACCGGCTCCCCCTCCGGCGCGGTCCCGAAACCGATCTGGCTCTGGTCCTCGACCACCGGCCTCAACACCGCCGAGGTCGACCGGCTCTGGCCGGCCTTCCTCCGCTGGTTCGACGTCGATCGCAGGTTCCGCCTGCTCGAACAGGAACGCTCGTCACGACGATCGTGCGGCGCCGCAGCGGCGCGGTTCGAGGCGCGAGTAGGTCTCATCAGCCACGACCCGTCATGCGACCGGCCGGGTGGCCATGAAGAGGCCGGGAGCCCTCTTTGCCGCCCGGAGTTGCGGCCCGGGCGACGTGAGGGTGAGCGTGGACCACAGCGGAACGGCGATCGCGACGCTCGCTGGCCCCATCCGGTGCGGCCCCGCCGCGGGCGATCGGCGGCGCGGTCCTGGGCGGCCCCGGGTCAGGGCCAAAGGGCTAGCTGAGGTAGGGGCGGAGGGCTTCGGCGGCGTCCAGTTGGGCCTGCACCGAGGCCTGGACGTCAGCTCCCAGGGCGAAGAACGTGTGCGGAACACCCGGATACCGAGCGACCGTCGTCGGGACGCCCGCTTCGGCCAGCCGCGCCGCGAACTGCTCGCCCTGATCCCGGAGCGGATCGCGGTCGGCGGTGATCACGTGCGTCGGCGGCGCGGCCTCGAGCGTCGACGCCGGCGCCTCGAGCAGCGCGAACCGCGGGTCCAGCGCGTCGGCCGGGTCGGCGAACAGGTGCATCAGGAACCAGTCGACCGCCGGGCGGTCCAGCAGCGCCGCATCGGCCGCGTCGAGCATCGACGGCGTCTCCTGGGTCGACGTCGTCACCGGCGTGATCAGCAACTGCGCGACCGGCCGCAGACCGACCGGCATCGCCAGCGCAGCCGCAGCGACCATGTTCGCCCCCATCGACTCGCCGGCCGCCACCACCAGAGCCGGGTCGCCGCCCACGTCGGCCGCCGACGCCAGCGCCCACTCCAGCACCGCCCGGACGTCGTCGTGCCCGGCCGGGAATGGGTGCTCGGGCGCGAGCCGGTACTCCACGCTCAGCACCACGCAGTCGAGCTGATCGCAGAGCGCCTGGGCGGTCGTGTTCGCCGCCGATCCGATCACCCCACCACCGCCGTGCGCGAACACGACGACCGGCAGCGTCTCCTCGACCCCGGCCGGCCGGAACACCACGACCGGCACGCCGTCGATCGTGCGCCGCTCGGCCGGCTCCGGGTCGGGCACCGAGACGACGTTCCGCAGCGACGGTTGCCTGCGGGCCGCCTCGGGCGTCAGCAGGTCGGGCGCGGTCGGCCGCAGCCGGGCGTACTCGTCCACCACCAGCTGTGCGTCGTGGTCCAGCAGCCCGGACGCGTCGGTCGCCAGCAGCTCGTCCCGGTCGGACGACTTGTCGCCGAGCAGCCCGTCGAACACCGACGTCACGGCCGCGACCAGGCGCGAGGCACCGGGAGGCTCCGGGTTGATGTCGCCGGGGGCGGCCCGCCGCGCCTCGTAGTAATCCCGGCCGAGCGCCTGCAGGTCGGCGCCGGACCCCCGCAGCGCGGGCAGCAGTTCCCCCTCGATCTGGGCGACGTGCACCCGGGTGCCCTCGATCAGCCGCAGCAGCGCCTGCTCGAACTCCGGCTCCCCCGGCTCGGCGGCCGACAGCACCGCGAGCCGTTCCTTGCTGGCGTTCTCCCCGGCCCGCGCCTCCTCGACGATCGTCGCGATCGACCGGTGACCGGCCGGGACGATCAGGTCGGCCGCGATGGTGCTGGGCCCTCCCCTGGGCGGCGAAACAGGTTCGACGACGGCGCCGGGCCCTGCGGTGGTGCGCGGGCCCACGGCGGTGCCTGGGTCGGCGTAATCAGAATGCTTGTGCAGTTCCGCCAGAACGACCTGATCCATGCCCGCGTACAGCAACGCACACCGGTGCACCAGCTGATCGGCGAGCGTCCGGCGGGAGCCGGAGCCGGTCTCCAGGTGCTCGAGCAGGCGCAGCACGGCGGCGTGGTCGTCAGCCACCGCCCGGTCGACGTCACCGGGCAGCGTGGGGTACGGCAGGGCCATCGGGTCCTCTCTCTGCCGGGGGAATTCCAGGTCGCTACCCATTGAGCGCCTGAAACATGTGTCCCGCCAGTGTGGGGTAAGCGGTAGCTATGGTCACCGTCGCAACGTTCAACATCCAGCACGCGCGCACGGAGGGGGGCACGGTCGAGCCGCAGCTGCTCGGGAAGGCCTGCCAGGAGCTCGGCGCCTCGGTGATCGCGCTGCAGGAGGTCGACCGGTGCACGACCCGGTCGGGGGGCACCGACCTGACCGCGCTCGCGGCCGAGGCGACCGGCATGCAGTCGTGCTTCGGCGCGGCGATGGAGATGGAGGGCGGCGAGTACGGCAACGCGCTGCTGGTCGACGGTGACCTGGGCGATCGCGAGGTCGTGATCCTGCCCCAGACCTCACGCTACGAGGGCGCCGAACAGCGGGTCGCGGTGCTCGCGCACGTGCACACGGCCGGGGAGACGCTGACCGTCGGGGTCACGCACCTCGACTTCCGGCCCGCGCTGGCCGAGATCCAGCTGGCCGCGGTGCTCGACGTGCTGCGTCGGCGGCCGGGTCCGCACCTGCTGATGGGCGACCTGAACCTGCCGCCGTCGGTGGTGGTGCCCGCGGTCGAGGCCGCCGGGTGGTCGGCGACCGCGGGGCTGACCACGTTCCCGCTGCGCCACCCCGACCGGACGATCGATTACGTGATCACTCAGGGACTCACCGTAGAGTCCTTGCACACCCGGATCCTGGCGGTCGGCGATCATCGCGCACTGATAGCAAACGTGACGCCTTCTCACGCTGCGACCGAGTAATTGCGCTGTTACCGTGAACTCGACGGTCGATACCTTCAGCTTGCGAGGGTTGGCGGCCGACATCAGCCGAGGGGCACCCCGATGGCAACTTCCCCCGAGAATGCCCTGAACACCGCGTCGGTTCGGGTCGCATTGCACGGTGAGATCGACATGGTCACGGCCGAGAGCGTGGTCTCCGCGGTCGAGGACGCGCTCGTTCCCGGAGTTCCGATCACGGTCGACCTGGCCGACGTCCGCTTCCTCGACGGGCGCGGGGTGACCGCGCTCGTGATGGCGCAGGCCTCGGCGGCTGCCCTGGGGTCGGCGTTGCAGCTGGTCGACGCGCAGCCGATCGTGCGTCGCGTGCTGGAGATCAGCGGGCTGCACCCGGCTTAGCCAGTTCGCCGGTCTCGGTGAGATAGCGCGCGATGTCGACGAGCTTGACGTTCGCGTGCTGGCTGGCCCGGACGAGCAGGGCGAACGCCTGGTCGCCGGTGATCTTGTGCCGCTCCATGAGGATGCCCTTGGCCTGGCCGATCTGATCGCGGACGCTGACCGCGTGCGAGAGTTGCTGCACCTTGCGGGCGTCCGCCATGGCGACCGCCGCGTGCGCGGCGAACAGCAGGCCCACGTCTTCCGACTCATCGTCGAACGCGCGCGGCTCCCGCGCGTAGAGGTTCAGCGCGCCGAGGTTGTCGTTCGCCACGTACAACTGGAACGACAAGATACTGCGGACGCCGAGGTCAGCCGCTTTTTCGGAGAACGTCGGCCACCGGGACTCGGCATTGGTGTCGGGAATGTGGACGGTGCGGTGCTCGAACAGAGCGGCCAGGCACGGGCCTTCGGCGGTGGAGTACTGGGCCTGGTCGACCGCGCGGACGAGGTCGCCGGTCGCGGCCGACGTGCGGACGATGCGCCGGCGCTCGACCTCGGAGATGCCGGCGTGGGCCGCGCCCGGAATCGTTTCGACGGCGGCGACGACGATGCCCTGCATGGTCTGTTCCGGGTCTTCGGCCTGGAGATCGCGGGCGAGATCGGACAGACGCATCGCCAGCGTGTAGTCGGTGGGCGTGCCACGGTGGGCGGGGCCGCGGGTGGCGTCGGGCGTCATCGGGCCTCGCTTCGCGGGTCGCGGACAACTCCGACCGACGGTACCGCGTCAGCGTCAGCGGCGGCGGAGGCGGTCCAGGCGGGAGCGGGTGGGAATCCGGCGGTCGGCCAGGGCCTGGCGGACCTGGGCGAGGGTCAGGCGGTCCTCGGGGTTCCGCGCCATCATCCGTACGAGCACGGGCCCGAGCCACCCGGCCCGCTCCGGCTTCCGGGGCGCCCCGCACGAGGGTGCCATCAGCGTCGCCCACGGGTCCTCACCCGTGAACGCGTGCTCCCCCTCGACCGCGTAGTACAGCGTCGCCCCGAGGCCGAACACGTCCACCGCCCGGGTCGGCGGATCCCCCCGGACCTGCTCCGGGGCCGCGTACCCGGCGCTCCCCTTGGCCGCGGGCGTCTTCTCCTCGTCCCACTGCGCGATCCCGAAATCGGCGAGCCAGGGATGGTCCTCGTCCGACAGCAGGACGTTCGCCGGCTTCACGTCGCGGTGGATGATGCCCTGGCCGTGCGCGGTGTCCAGCGCCTGCGCGAGCCCGTCGCCGATCCGGGCGACCAGCTCCACCGGGAGCGGCCCGTCGGCGGCGACCCGCTGCTGCAGCGTCGGGCCTTCGACCGCGGGCATCACGATCCACGGCCGGCTCCGGTGCTCCACCACGTCGTACACCGGGATGATGTGCGTGTGGCTGAGCGCGGCGACGGTCCGGGCCTCCGCGAACCCGGCCGCGGTCAGCCGGGTCGCGCCGGAGGCGTCCATCGGCGCCAGCCGCACCTCTTTGATCGCGACCGACCGCCGCAGCAGTTGGTCCCGGCCCAGCCAGACGGCCCCCATGCCGCCGGCGCCGAGTTCGCGCTGTAATTCGTAACGTCCTGCGATCAGCCGCATCGGTTCCCCCAAACCGGTTCCGAATGACCCTCATTCGGGACGTTAGGCGGGTACAGAGCCGATTTAGCCGCGCAAGCGTTGATTTCACGGACAAACTAGGTTGACTTAAGAGGCGGATTCACACCGGTATCAGTCGTCCCATCCGTACCGCGGGAGGTCAGATGGAGCCGTTCGGGCCCGACTCGTTGCTGTGGCGGAACTTCGGTTCGCGACTCGGTTATCTGCACGGAGCCGCCTACGGAATCCTCCAGAACATGTACCCGCCGCTCGGGGCGGGCGTCACCGAGCACTCGGACGTCTACGACGACCCGTGGGACCGATTGATCCGGTCACTGCCACAGATCATCGGCGTGGTCTACGACGGTCCGGCCGCCCTCGAGACCGCGCGACGGATCCGGAAGTACCACGAACCGATCTCCGGGCCGGGCTACCACGCGCTCGACCCCGGCACGTTCTACTGGGCCCACGCCACGTTCGTCCGGGCGATCTTCTTCGGCATCGAGATCGGCGGCACGGTATTGACCCGGGCCGAGAAGGACCAGCTCTACCGGGAGTCGATCGACTGGTACGCGATGTACGGGCTGTCGATGCGACCGGTACCACCCGACTACGACGCGTTCTGCGCCTACTGGGACCGGATGTGTTCGTCCGAACTGGAAGCGACGCCGGCCGCGTTACGACTGCTAGCGCTGTTCGACCACTTCGGAGACGTCGCCTACCCGGGCGTGCCGCGAGTCCTCTGGCGGGCGTCCGCGCCGCTGATCGCCCGGCCGCTGCGCTGGCTGAATTACGGTGTGTTCCCGCCCGTCGTCCGGGAGAAGCTGGGGATCACCTGGACCGACCGGGACGAACGCCGGTTCCGCCGGGTCATGCGGACGCTGGCCGCGGTCTGGCGCCGGATGCCGGACCGAATCCGGCTGATCTCGCGGGCCTACGAGGCCCAGCGCCGGGTCACACGAGAGGCAGCGGGTGCCGCAGCACGCCCTCGCCCGGGGATCGCCCGGTGAGGATCCGCGCGAACTCCACCGCGTCCCGCTCGACGACCTCGCCCGGGTGGTCAGGGTCGCGCACGAACTTGCCGCCGGCCGGGCCGGTGAGCCGCAGCGTGAACGGCTCGCTGTGCGTGCCGGCCCACTCGGCCACCAGGTCGGCGACGATCCGTCCGTCGTGCTCGGGGGTGGTGTGCGGCTCGCGTCCCGTCGCGCCCGTGATGTCGAGCCGGTGCATCCACACGCTGCGGGTGAACCCGATCCCGTACAGGTACTCGACCGGCTTCCAGCCGAACTTCACCCCGTCGACCGTCCCCAGCGGCAGCAGCGGCAGCGCGCGCACCGGGCCCGGGATCCGCTGCCGAGCGTGTAACGCCTGGTAGGACGCGACCGCCCAGAGGTCCGGGAGCGCGTCGGGCTTCAGCGCCGCCCCCTCGGCGAGCTGGGCCGCGTTGGCCCGGTCGCGCCAGCGCTTCTGCCCGCTCCGACGCCCGGCCCGGACCTGCCGGACCAGCTCGCGCACCGACGCCTGCGCTCTCGCCGACCCGAGCACGTGCACGGCGATCGCCCGGACGTCCCAGCCCTGGCAGTCGGTGGCGCGGGCCCACTCGTCCGGAGCCAGGCCGTCGAGCAGGGTGTAGAAGCGGTCGTGCTCGGTGACCGTGAGGTCCATGGCCTCGGCATGGTCGATGCGGGCCAGTGCACTGATCGGCGTCTCGACGTCCGGAGCGCTCATGATGGCCATGTAAGTGGGTAGCGGGGATCCGCCGCAAGGGTCTGTCGATTCGGGGCGGTGCCGTTCGTACTACCGGTACAACGAGGAACGGAGATCGACATGGCTCAGTACCTGCTCAGCGTCTACCAGCCCACGGGCGGCGAGCCGCCTGCCCCGGAGGCGCTGAACGTCATCATGGTGAACCTCGGGAAGCTCCAGCAGGAGATGAAGGACGCCGGAGCGTGGGTGTTCTCCGGCGGCCTGGAGGCCCCGGAGACCGCGACCGTGCTGCAGGCGACCGGTTCGCTACGGCCCGACGGGACCCTCTCGTCCGACGAGGTCCTGCTCACCGACGGGCCGTTCATCGAAGCCAAGGAGTACCTCGGCGGGTTCACGATCATCGAGGCCGACGACCTGGACGAGGCCCTGCGCTGGGGCCGCCGCACCGCGGCCACGATCGGCCTCCCGATCGAGGTGCGCCCGTTCTTCCGGGTGGAGTCCTGACTTCTCTCGACGGCCTCTACCGGGCCGAGTACGGGCGGGTCGTCGCCGTGCTGATCCGTCAGTGCGGCGACGTCGACCTGGCCGAGGAGTGCGCCCAGGACGCGTTCGCGGCCGCCGTCGAGCGTTGGCCGTCCGACGGGGTGCCGCCGAGCCCGGCCGGCTGGCTGATCACGACCGCCCGGAACCGGGCGATCGACCGGCTGCGTCGGGAGAGCACCCGGGACGCCCGGCAGCGGGCGGCGGCGCTGCTGGATCCCGGGCTGCCCGAGGAGGTGGGAATCGTGACGGACGACCGGCTGCGGCTGATCTTCACGTGCTGCCACCCGGCGCTCGCGCCCGCGGCCCGGGTCGCGCTGACGCTCCGGCTGCTCGGCGGGCTGACCACCCCGGAGATCGCCAGGGCGTTCCTGGTCTCGGAGGCCACGATGGCCGCCCGGATCACCCGGGCCAAGAAGAAGATCAGCGCGGCCCGCATCCCGTACCGCGTTCCCCGGGAAGCCGACCTGCCCGATCGCCTGCGTGGCGTCCTGGCCGTGATCTACCTCGTGTTCAACGAGGGGTACACCGCGCTGGATCGTTCCGAGCTCGGCGCGGAGGCGGTCCGGCTCGGGCGGCTGCTGGTCGAGCTGATGCCGGACGAACCCGAGGCCCGGGGGCTGCTCGCGTTGATGCTGCTGGCCGAGGCCCGTCGTCCGGCGCGTACGGACGCCGGCGGGTCTCTCGTCCGCATCGGAGAACAGGACCGTTCGGCCTGGGACGCGGAGCTGGTGGCCGAAGGCCACGCGCTGGTCCGGCAGTGCCTGCGCCGCGGGCAGCCGGGTCCGTACCAGGTGCAGGCGGCGATCGCCGCCGTCCACAGCGACGGGCCGTCGCCGGACTGGACGCAGATCAAGCAGCTCTACGACCAGCTGCTGACGATGACCCCGACGCCGGTGGTCGCGCTCAACCGGGCCGTGGCGGTGGCTGAGGTCTCCGGCCCGGCTTCGGCTCTGGAGCTGGTGAACGGGCTCGCGCTGGACGGTTACTACCTGTTCCATGCGGTCCGTGCGGACCTGCTCCGCCGTCTGGGCCGGCCCTCCGAGGCTCTGGACGCCTACGCCTCGGCGTTGACGCTGACCTCCAACCCGGCTGAGCAGGAATTCCTACGCGGACGTATTCACCAGTGCGCGCGCGAGGCCAAGCCGATGGCGTAGGCCTGCCACCAGACGCCGGCGTTGGGAGCGCCGAGCCGGCAGGCGCCGTCCGAGAGGCCGATCGTCTTGATCCACAGCTCCCCGTCCAGCAGCGGGTCGTCGGTGCTGGTCGTGGGGCGTGGGCCGAGCGCCCGGCCGGGCGGGTTGCACCAGGCCTGGGTGCCGGTCCAGGGCCCGTTGCCGTTGCGGCTCACGTCGACGACGAAGTGCGCGTCGTCGGTGGCCGCGGAGATCTGCCGTCCGTAGGCGACCTCGCCGTCGGTGTTCTGGAAGTTCGCGACGTTGAGCGCGAAGCCGGCGGCCTGGTCGACGCCGGCCTGCTGGAGCCGGGTGGCCATCGTCGCCGCGGGCTTGAACGCGCTGTGCCCGGCGTCCAGATAGACGGCGATGCCGGCCTTGGTCGTGAGGCGGGAGACCGCGTAGCGCATCAGCGCGAGGCGGGCCGCCTGCCGGGCGCTGGTGAGGCAGTCGAGGTGCGGCAGCGCGTCCGGCTCGAGGACGACCGCGACGCGGCCGCCGGCCAGCCCGGCCGAGACCTGGTCGATCCAGGTGCGGTAGGCGGTGTCGCTCTTCGCGCCGCCGGCCGAGTAGCCGTGGCAGTCGCGGAACGGGATGTTGTAGAGGACGACCGGCAGCAGCGCGTTCTTCTTCCTGGCCGCCGCGACCAGCGACGTCGCCTGGGTGCGGGCCTTGGCCGGGGTGAGCCAGTCGCCGAACCAGACGGCCTGGGGCTGGTTCGCGATCTTGGTGAGCAGCGTGCGGTTGCGGGTCTGGGACTTCGGGGTCTTGGCCAGCGCGACCGCGGCGGCGCTGCCCGGGGCGGTGAAGAGCGTGCGGCCGCGGACGAGCGTGCGCTGGGCGTCCGGGGACACCGCGGCGAGGCTCGCGAGCGCGGTGCTCTTGTTGAACGCGTAGCCGAGCGTGTCCGAGGTCGGCGCGGCCGCGGTGAGCGTGGTCAGGCCGAGTGCGGCGGCGGCAAGCACGGAGAGTCCCCGTTGCATGTGGTTCTGATCGGCCGGGCGGCGGGTGGGTTGAGGGCTTCGGTGCGGGATGGGAGCGGTGGGTGGTTCGGGCGCGATATCTGCGGGGCTGGGTCGACGTCAGGGGGGCGACCTACGACCTCCCCAGGAGACCCCTCATGACGATGCCTGAGAGCCCTGCGTCCTCTTCCGGGGCGGGGGCGGCGGAGCCGACTCCGGCGTGGACGCGGGGGGCGGCTGCTTATCCGCCTGGGGGCGTGCCTACATTCGATGTGCCGTGGTATCAGTCGGCTCCGTTCGCGGAGGGGCCCAAGGCCTGGCCGGTCGCGGTCTTCACGGTGATCTTCGGGATCTTCGGTGCGATCTCGGCGGCCCGCCGAGCCGACGACGCCCGTGCCCTCGGTCTCCCGTCCGGCCGCTACTGGGCGGTCTTCGGCGGGGCCCTCGTCGGCAGTTTCGCGATCTGGACGCTCGCGTTCGGGCTGCTCGTCGCGGTCTGGCTGCCGGGCTACATCGAGTCGGCCTCGACCGTGATGACCACCGCCCAGCTCGAGCAGGAGATCGAGGCCAGCAGCGCGGCCGGCGTCGCGGTCAGCGAGGCCGACTGCGTCGAGGAGTCCGTCAACCCGGACGGCACCGGTTACTACGACTGCCAGATCGCGTTCGGCGACGGCGAGAGCCTGTCGTACCGGATCTCGGTGAACCACGATGGGACGTGGGCGGAGGTAGTTCGATAGGGCAGGCTTCTCTGCGGGCCCGGTTCGGGGGCGCGGTCGCGGTGAGCAGCGCGGGCACCCGCGGATGGGGGGCACCGCTCGCACGTCCTGGGCGCGAGCCGCGGAGCGGGCTCGCCCGGGCTGGACATCGACGATCCGGTGGGTGGGCCGTCGGCCGGGTTCGTGCGTGCGGCGGCGGAGATCGGAGAGGCGCTGGCCGTCCCGGTCCGGCTTCTGTAGCGAAGTGCGGTTTTTGCCGGTCACTCAATAAAGAGTGCGGAAAACCGACATCAGCCGTAAGCACAGAAATGCGCTGAGCGCAGCCTGCGAGCCAGGTCGGCAGGTTACTCTCCTGCTTGTTCCGCCCGGCCGATCCACGGCCGCCGAGCGCCACTTCTGTCACAGGGAGAACCCGCCGTGGAGGCAGCCCCCGCATCTCAGGCCATCGAGGTGATAACCAGTCGATTGTCGCGAGGGGACGCGAACCCGGCAGATGCCGAGATCACCGACGCTTCGGAACCGCTGATCAGGGTGGTTACCGACCGTCTGCTGCTCAGCGACGTAGGACGTGGCGCCTACCAGCGAATCACGGAGCAACCCACGGACGACGACGCCAAGGACGCGGCAATTCGGACCTTGCAATTCGAATTGGACCGCGACCACGCATTCGCTGCGCGCATTCAGGCGCTACTGGCCGGAGAAGAAGATCCGGAGTTCGTCGACGAACCGCCGGTAAAGCGCTCGAATTGGAGCTGGATTCTCGGCGGTGCGGCCGTCCTGCTCATCGTCGGGATGGCCGCGGCCGCGGTTCTCGCTTATCCGCGGGCCAATCGGGCCGAGACACCGACCGTCGCTGCCTCCCCGTCGCCGTCCCCATTCGGGCCGACCTGGAAAATTGCCGCCAACGTCGACGTGAAAGCGAACGACATCAAGTTCGACCGGCAATACGGCGACCTCTTCGCGACCGCGAACACCGACGGCACGATCACGCTGTTCAAGGTCGGCCGCAAGTCCCGCCTCGCGCGCTTCGACTCGACGATGGGCGCGATGACGTCCGGGGCTCAGGACCTCAAGTCGCTCGACTTCAGCGCGGACGGGAAACGGCTGGTCGCGGGCGGTATGCGCGGCTCGGTGGAGATCTGGAACCTCGACACCGGCAAGCTGGTGACCAAGCCGTTCGGCGCCGGGCGGATGGGCGTCATCAACGGCGTCTCGTTCGCGCCCGACCGGCAGTCGGTCGCGACGGCGAGCGCGGACGGCACGGTCCGGCTCTGGAACCCGTACAACGGTCAGCAGATCGGCGAGCCGATCACGACCGCTCCGGAGGGGTCGGAGTACAAAGTCGCGGCGACCGCGGTGCAGTTCAGCCCGAACGGAAAAGTGCTCGCGACGCTCTCCGACGACGGTTCGGTCGCGTTCTTCGACGCCGAGTCGCACGAGCGCATTCGGCAGGCGGATTCGCCGTCCACCACGGTCGGCACGATCGGCGACGAACTCGTCTACCGTCCGGACGGCCGCGTGGTCGCGACCGTCAGCGCGTCCGGATTGCACATGTGGGACGCGCGTACCGGGAAGACGTTGAAGGCGGCGAAGACCGATTCGATCGGCGCGTTCGCGTTCCGGCCGGACGGCAAGATGCTCGCTTGCGCGAGCATCGCCGGGCCGGTGCGGCTGTACGACCCGGCGACGCTCGCGCCGGTCGGCAACCCGCCGCCCGGCGAGTTCCGGTTCGTCGATGCGATGTCGTTCAGCCCGACGGGCAAGTACCTGGCCGCGGCGGAGACGGACGGGTCGGTCCGGATCTGGAGTACTTGATCCTTTTCGGGGCCGTCAGGATTCTCGGGGCCGTCAGGATCTCCGGGGCCGTCAGGCCTCGAGGACTGAGGTGAGCAGGCCGGGGAAGCGGTGGTCGAGGTCTTCGCGACGGAGGCTGACCATCCGCTCCCGGCCGTGCGCGACGTTGCGGATGATGCCGGCCTCGCGCAGCGTCTTGAGGTAGTGCGAGCGGGTCGACTTCGGCATCTCGCCGCCCAGCGTCTGGCAGCTCGCCGTCTCCATCGGTCCCTCGGCCAGCTGCCGGACGATCGTCAGCCGGTTGGGGTCGCTCAGCGCGAAGAGCACGTCGGTGAGGACGAACTCCTCGGTCGACGGGTGGGGCAGTTCACGTTCCGGCATGGTTCGAGAATACTTGAACCGTGGGAGGTGGCGACGTACCGTTCGGACCGTTCGAAGAAAGTGGAACGGTCTGAGGAGGAATCGTGTACAGGCGCATCTTGGGCTTCTGGCTCGTCGCGCTCGCGTTGTTGGCGTTCACGGCCGCGGCCAGCGCCCCCTCGCCGTTGTACGTCGTCTACCAGGCCCGGTGGGGCTTCTCGACGCCGATGCTGACCGTCGTCTTCGCCGTGTACGTCGTGGCTCTGCTGGCCGCCTTGGTGACGGTCGGGCGTCTGTCGGACTACCTCGGTCGACGTCCGGTGCTGCTGGCCGCGCTGGTCGTCGAGACGCTCGGCATGGCGGTGTTCCTGACCGCCGACGGGCTCGGTGGGCTGATCGTCGCCCGGATCGTGCAGGGCCTGGCCACCGGCGTCGCCACCGGCACGATCAGCGCGACGCTGGTCGACCTGCTGCCCCCGGGGTGGGCCCGGCTCGGCGCGATGATCAACAGCGTGCTGCCGATGACCGGCCTGGCGCTCGGCGCGCTCGTGTCCGGGTTGCTGGTGCAGTACGCGGGGTCGCCGACGACCGTGGTGTTCGCCGGCCTGACCGTGGCCTTCGCGCTGCTCGCGGTGCTGGTCCTGGCCCTGCCGTCGACGATTTCCCGTCGGCCGGGTGCGCTGGCCGCGTTGCGTCCGCGGCTGGGGGTGCCCCGGCCGGCGAGGGCGGCGTTCCTGGCCGCGTCGCCGGTGCTGGTCGCGACCTGGGCGATGGGCGGGTTGTACCTGTCGCTCGGTGCGTCGCTGACGTCGAACGTGCTCGGAGTGCGGAGCCACGTCGTGGCCGGGCTGGTCGTGACCGTGCTCGCCGGGGCCGGAGCGCTCGCCGGCATCGTCGGGAGCTCGCGCGATCCGGGCCGGGTCATGACCGTCGGGGCTGCCCTGCTGGCGCTGGGCACGGTGGGTTCGCTGGTGGCGCTGCTGGATGCGTCGGCCGTGGGGTTCTTCCTGGGGTCGGCGGTTGCCGGCGCGGGCTTCGGGGCGGGCTTCCTGGGTGCGTTCCGGTCGCTGTCGTCGCTGGCCCCGCCGGACGAGCGGGCCGCGCTGTTCGGTGCGATCTACGTGGTGTCGTATGTGGGGTTCAGCGTTCCGGCGGTGATCGCGGGGGTGTTGACGCCGCGGATCGGTCTGCGGGAGACGGCGGTGGGTTATGCCGCTGTGGTGGTTGCGTTGGCTCTGGCGGTCGTGGCGGCGTCCCGCCGCCCGGCGGAGGGGGGCCGTTCGACGGGGGCGCGGGGGTGCCCGGTTGTCGTTGAGCAGGGGGTTTGAGTAAGGGGTTCTCGTCGGGCGTCAGAGGGCGGCGATCGCGGCCGGAAGGTCGGTCATCTGGCTGACGAGCAAGTCGGCGTCGCCGAGGAGGCCGGCCGGGGTCAGCCCGCAGTACCCGACGACCCGCATCCCGGCCGCCTTGGCCGCCGCAACCCCGGCCGGACTGTCCTCCGCGACGACGCAACGCTGCGCCGAAGTACTCATCCGAGAGGCAGCGAGAAGAAACAGATCAGGTGCCGGTTTGCCATGGGCCACGTCCTCGGCGCTGAAGATCTGATCGTCGGCGAAGAAGGTCCGCAGGCCGGTGAGGTCCAGGCTCAACCGGATCCGCGCGTGCCCGGACGAGGACGCCACACACAGGCGCGCCCCGCCCGACCGCAGAAGGGTGATCGCCTCCGAGACGCCCGCCACCGCGACCAACCGCGAGCGGAGTATCGAGTCATAAGCTGCCGCCTTGGCCGAGATGAAGTCGGCCGGCACTGGCCGTCCCACCCGCCGCTCGATGTTGGCAATGATGGCGGCCTCGCTGCGGCCCAGATGCTCGGCGAAGATCTCGTCGCGAGTGATGGGCCACCCGAGGCGCCCGATCATGGCCATGTCGACCTCTTGAATGAGCCGCTCGCTGTCCACGAGCACCCCGTCGCAGTCAAAGATCACTAATTTCGCCGCCCGCACGGCCCCAATGTTCCCGCCCCACCGATGTGCGGTGAAGTTTCCTCCGAGCGGAGACCCGACGAGGGAGCCGAGGGCAAAAGTCGCGCGCTGCGCCGGGCATGGCGCAGCCGGTGGTCCTGCGGGTCGAACGTGAGCACGGCTGGCCCGGCTGGTGTGGGCCTTGTCGGCCAGCACCAGGTCAAGGCGGGTCCGGGGCCGACCACCGCCGGGCCGGGCGACCCGGACGCGGCGGGATGAACTGCGGCCTGTCGCCGCGGTGTCTCGAGGTCACGATCAGCGCGGGGACTTTCTGGCCCTGCCCGCCGGCCGGATGTGTCTTGGTCGTGAGTCGACCGCGGGAGCGTCCGAGGCCGTGATCGGTGGGTTCGTCATGGACGCCGCCCGGTCAGCCGCCACCACCAGAATGTGCCGATCGCCCGGCGTCAGTGCCCGGCCGTGATCAGCCGGTCGACCACGGCGCGCAGTTGCACTGCGGTGAGAACGCCAGGTCTTCGCCCGCGGTCGTTTCCGGCCGCGGCCAGCACGATCCGCCCGTCCGCGGCGCGTGGCAACGGCGTCCCGGCCAGCGCAGTGTGCAGGCCCGCGACGTCGATCCGGCCGCAGGACCGCATAGAGCGACCCGTGACCGCGTCGATGCTCGCCGACCAGGGACAACTCGACCAGCGACCGCACCGGTCCGTCCGCGCAAAGCACCGCGTTGGTCAACTCGAACAACGCGTCCGGCCGCCGGGTCAGACAGGCGTGAAACGCCTCCCTCAACCCGGCCAGCGAGCCGAGCGAGTCGACGCGGGCAACACCATCGGGCACACAGCTCATCACGGCCTTCGGTACGCGGTCATGATCAGCCTTTCCCGACGAACCCGCGGCATGCTGATGCGCCCGGCTGGCCGTCGAAGCGACTGACACGTCTCAGGTGGTCAACCCGGCGGCGTCCGCGCGGGCCGGGAACGCGGTGAAAATCCGACCCCGGACACCGGCCCGCGCCCAGAGGCGGACCAACCCGTAAACGGCCCGCCACCGGCCATGACACTCCGGTACGTCACGCTGCGCATCAGAAAGATCCGAGCGCCCCGCCACGGGGGACGAGCCGCGGAGCCGGGGTGGAAGGCACACACGCCTGCGGCGCTGCTCCGATGAGCCCCTGCGCAGCGCCAGACCGATGTTGTCGAGCACAACTGGCCGCGCCGCGCCGTCAGGACAACGACGCACCGTCGGCCGGTCCGGTGCCGGAGGCGATCCGCGTCACCGGCCCGATCGGCCGCCCGGATCAGCGGCCGCCGGCGCGGAGCACCTCGATGAACGTGCGGATGAAGACCTTCACATCGAGCCAGAGCGACCAGTTCTCGATGTAGTAGTTGTCGAACCGGGCCCGGTCGGAAATCGGAGTGTCACCGCGCAGGCCACTGACCTGCGCGAGCCCGGTCAACCCGGCCGGCACCCGGTGCCGGTACGCGTACCGGCGGTGCTCGGCCGAGAACCGCTCGACGAAGAACGGACGCTCCGGCCGCGGCCCCACGATCGTCATGTCGCCGCGCAGAATGTTCCAGAGCTGCGGCAACTCGTCCATCGACGTCCGGCGCAGCACCTTGCCGACCGGCCCGACCCGGTTGTCTTGCGCGATCGACCAGTTGGTCGCCGACTCGGCCTCGTTCACCGGACGCATCGACCGGAACTTCAGCAGGATGAACGGCCGCCCGGCGAGCCCGATGCGCTGCTGCTTGAACAGCACCCCGGGCCCACCCTCGAGCCGCACCGCCAGCGCGATCACGGCCAGCAACGGGCTCACCAGCACCAGCGCGATCGACGCGAACACCAGGTCGACCCCGCGCTTGGCCAGCCACATCGGCCCGTTGAGCCGGGGCTGACGGATCCGCATGATCGGGATCGCGCCGATGTGGTCGGGCAGCCCGGTCTGGGTGTGGAACTCCCGCATCCGCGGAACGACGAGCAGGTCACAGCGGGCCGCGCGGGGGCGACGCACCAGGTCGACCAGCCGGGCGTCGTCGGACGTGTCGGCGACGAGCAGGACGTCGGCGCCGGTGACCCGGATCGCGTTGTCGAGCTGGTCGAGCCCGCCGCGCCAGGGCACGTCGACCCCGGCGACCGGGCCGGCGTCGCTGACGTGCGCGACGACCCGCAGGCCGTACTGGGGGTAGCGGCGGAGCAGGTCGGTGAGCTCGATCGCCGCCTCGCCGGTGCCGACCAGCACCGTGCCGTGGGCGACCAGCCGGGCCCGGCGTCCGTACAGGATGACCCATCCGGTCAGGAAGCGCCCGACGATCACCAGGCCGATGGCCGCGGCCGCCGCGCGCAGGAAGTTGCCGAGGATGACGGTGTCTTCGTGGCGCAGCGCGGTGATCACCGCGACGATCGCCGCCGCGGTCAGCAGACGCCCGACCAGCAGGGGTAATTCGTCGAGGATGCTCAGGTGCAGGCGGGCGCGGTAGCGGCCGCCGGTGGCGAACAGCGCGACGGTCAGCACCGCCATCGAGAGCACGGCCTTGAAGTTGCCGGTGGCGAACACGGCCGGGATCGACAGCATCACGAGGTCGACCGGCAGGACCAGGTACCAGGCCTTGAGGTGCGGGGTCAGCCGGCGGAGGCCGCCCTTGACGCCGGTGCGAGCCGGGCGCACCGGTGCCGAGGGCTCGGTGAGCTCCGCCGGTGGATCGACATCGACATCGATCACCGGGTGCTCACCAGTTGCCTGCGCCGCCATTTCCCACCCCTGGAAACCTGGTCCGACAAATCGGAACGGGTACGTAGTACATACGCATTGTTCGAGTGCGTAATGCGACGATTACGCTCCACCGCGTAATGATCTCGTCACAATTCCGTGGTTTGGTCGTTCGCCCTGCGCCGACAATACGTCGCCACCGGCCCGAGTTCCATTCCGCGGGCCGTGACCAGGCTAAATTGCCATACCCCGGACCGGCCGTCGGCTATCTGACTCTGTTTCTGGCCGCTCGGCTGAGAATTCCACTCCGGAAGGTTGGTTTGGGTTACCGCAGTGTGACAGGACGTCGTTGTGTTGCGAGCCATCACTGTGGTGACCGGTTTGCGCGGAAACTGCTACTTGCTGTGGGCGGTTACGCTGTCCGACTGGGCCGCGCGGAAACCCTCGACAGCCCGTTCTGCGGCACTTTCCCACGACAATTCGCTCTTCATGAACTCGTATCCCCCGACCCCCATGCGTTCGGCATCGGCGGGAGAGGAAAGAAGCGTCAGAAGAGCTTCGGCGAATCCGTCCGGAGTCGGTTGAGCGAGCAATCCGGTCTGGCCCTGGATCACGACGTCACGCATCGATCCGACGTCGGTCGCGACGACCGGCCGGGCGAAGGTATACGCCATATGCACGACACCGCTGATATTGACGATTTCGTAAGGAAGTGCGACGACTCGGGCCCCGGCGAACAAGACCGGCACATCTTCCATCGCCACGTAGCCCGGCCGCAGATCGACGCCCGGAATGTCGGCGGCCTGCTGCGTCACCGCGTCGAGATCCAGGTCGGCCATGACCGGGCCGGCGATGACGAGCTCGGCGTCCGGGCGCTCGGCCCGGACCTTCGCGAACGCGTTGAGCAGCATCGGGATGTTCTTGTAGCGGGTCCAGGTGCCGAAGAACACGATCCGCGGCGGGGTCGTGCTCGCGCCCGGCGTCGCCGCGGCCTCCTCGGCGAACGCGGAGTACTCGCCGTGCCCGATCACCGCGGTGCGGCGCACCTCGGGGTAGGCCTTGAGAAGGTCGTCACGCGGGCCGGGACCGAGCGTCAGGACGAGGTCGAACGACTTGTAGGCGGCCCGCAGCGCGCGCTGCGTCGCCGGGTCGACCTTCTCGACGCTGTCCGAGTCGCCGCTCACGTCGTACGGCGTCGGGTTGTGGGCGACCTCGCCGATCACCGTGCCCGGCCGCTTGCGCTTCGAGAGCCGCACCGCGAACCAGCTGTCGAGGGCGAACCGCATCTCGCCGAGCAGAACGGCGTCCGGACGCTCGTGGCGCACGTAGCGGACCAGCTTCATCCACGAGTACGTCAGCCTGGCCGCCCGGAAGACCCGGCGGACCTTGCGGAACAGGTTGGCCTCGCCGGTGTCGGCGCCCGGGTGCCAGGTCGGGAAGTGTGACCGGACCGTGAAGCCGGGCACCTTGGTCTGCAGCTCGGGCGTCGGCCCGGTGAGCAGCGTGACGTCGTGGCCGAGCGAGGCGAGCGCCTCGCCGAGCATGAAGTTGAACTGGAACATCCCCCCGCTGGGGAGGAACTCGACCAGGACGATCGAGAGCGGTGCCGGGTCAGGGCTATCGGTCACGAAAACAGAACTCTTTCGTTCGTCGTGTCGGACTCGTTCGCGGCTGCGGACTCGGTCTTCGTCGACCCGGTCTTCGTCCCGGACTCGGCCGGGGTCTTCTCGTTCTTCTTCTCCCCGCCGAAGCCGTTGGTGATCGGCTTCGCGGTGCCCTTGGCGGTCGGCCGCGAGACGGCCGAGTGGGCCGCCGCGGTCTGCTGGGCGGCGGTGTGGACCGTACCGGGGACGGTCGGAGAGGTGACCGTCGGGGTGGCCACGCTCGGCGGGACCACCATCGGGGCCACGGCCGTCCCGGCCGGCCCGGCCGGAGCCGCGACGGCGGGCGTGCCGGCGGCCGTGAAGGCCGGACGGCGGAGCGGACGGCGCTTCGCCCGGCGGGCCTGCAGCACCTGGTAGGCGGCTTGCTGGACGGCGAGCGCGACGGCCAGCGCGGCGATCACGGTGCCGGCGAGCACGATCCAGGTCGCGGTGCCCGCGGCGTACGCGGTGCCCTCGGCCGGACGCACCTGGCTGGCCGTGTACGGCTTGATCATCGACTGGAGGTACGCGGCGCTCAGCGCGGCCGTGCGGTCGGCGAGCTGCTCGGCGACCTCGGGCGAGCTGGCCTCGGCGTCGATCAGCAGCACCGACGTCGACGGGACGACCGTGACCGTGACCGTGGTGTCTTCGGCCTCGGACGCCGAGAGGCCCAGCGCCTTCTCCGCCTCGGTCTCGAACCGGCCGCTCTGCGCGACCTCGGCCATCGTCGCGGTGACCTGACCGCGGCTGAGGGTCTCCAGGAAGCTGGCCTGCGACTGAGCGTCCAGGGTGCTGGCCGGGAGGACGATCAGCGAGGTCTCGGCCTTGTAGCGACCCTGCTGCGTCAGCGCGAACACCACGCCGGCGACCAACACGAGTAGGGCCGCGACGGCAGCGATCTGCAAGCTGCGCCGCAGCGGCTGGAAATCACTCACTTGAAGGTCCCATCTTCGGTGCTCGGCTGCGACCTGCGTCCCCGGCCACGTGTCCTGGTCAGCACTGACCGGTAGGCAGCAGCCAGTCGAGCACTAAGTATTGGCAGGTCATGCCGCTCCTCGGCTCGTTTTCGGGCAGCTGCTCCCATCGCCTGGCGCCGCTTGCTCGACGTCAGGACGTCTTCCAGTGCCGCAGTGAGCGCAGGCACGTCACCCGGCTCGACGACCCGGCCTTCGACCCCGTCCCGGATCATCGTCGGTACCGCACCGATCGCGGTGGCCACGACCGGCAGGCCGCTGGACATCGCTTCGAGGATGGCCATCGGCTGGCCCTCAAGATAGGACGGCAACACAAACACGTCGCTCTGCCGGAGGCGGGCCCGTACCTGCTCGCCGTATTCGGGCCCCACCGCCGAGTCGGCCAGGCCGGCTTCGTCGAGGGCCGCGGTGACCCGGGCGTACTCGTCGTCCGGCGTCGGGCCCTGCCCGCCGATCACCACCAGGTTGAACGGCACCCCGCGCTCGCGCAGCGCGGCCCCGGCCGCGGCCAGCTCCGGTACGCCCTTGCGGGCGCACACCACGCCGACGAACAGCACGGTGGGGACGTCGGCGTCGAGCCGTGCGAGCTCGAAGCTGCTCACCTCCACCGCGTTGTCGACGGTCTCCACGCGGGTCTTCGGAAGGATCTGCTGCAGCGTCCGAGTACCGGCGTCGGAGACCGTGAGCACCAGCGAACTGACCCCGACCAGGCGGAGGATCCGCCGGTCGCGGGCGCTGTAGTCGGCCACCTCGGGCCGGCCGGCGTTGCCGACGGCCGAGTGGCAGTGCGCGATCACACCGCGGGTGCCCGCCCGGGCCGCGAGGCACAGCGCGGCGGCCCGGATCGTCGGCAGACCGGGGTCGGCGACGAGCTGGACGTGCATGATGTCGGCCTTGCGGGCGGCCTTGTACGTCTTCCAGGCGTCCGACAGTGCGTGCGTGACGTTCGAGAACACCAGCTTGCCGCCCTGCCGGGTGGCCGTGCGGGCGGTGTTCAGCAACTGGACGTCGAAGTCCGCGGCCAGCCGGGGGTCGGCGGTGATGGTCTCGGCGAACGTGGCGATGCCGCCCCGCATGGGAGCGGCCTCGGCGACGACGACGACACGGGGGCGGGCCGGAGCGGTCACGCCGGTACTCCGACCACGGATGCCTCTTCGTACAGGGACTTGAGCTGACGCGCCCAGTTCACCGCGTCGAAATGTTGCTCGACATGTGAACGGGCGGTTACGCCCATCGCGGCCCGGCGGGACGGATCGTCGAGCAGCGAGATCAGCGCGTCGGCGATCGCACTCGGATCACCGGGCGGGGTGAGCAGGCCGGTGACGCCGTCCTCGACGATGTCGGGGATGCCGCCGATGCGGCTGGCGACGACCGGCCGGGCGCAGCCGGCCGCCTCGATCAGCACCGTCGGCAGGTTCTCGCCGTAGGTCGACGGCAGCAGGACGACGTCCGAGGCCCGCAGGATGTCGACGACGTCGGAGCGGGCGCCGGTGAAGATGATGTCGTCCTGCAGGCCGGCCTCGGCGACCTGGCAGCGCAGGTTCTCATGCTCGTCACCCGAGCCGACCAGCAGCATCCGGGCCTCGGGGCGGGCGGCGCGGACCTTCGGCCAGGCGTCGACCGCGTGCGTGATGCCCTTGAAGTCGCGCTGCGCGGCCAGCACGGTGACGACCGGCCGGCCGGTGACGCCGAACTCCGGCGGCATCAGCGCCGGGCCGGGGGAGAAGTGCGCCAGGTCGACGCCGTTGTGGACGACGACCCAGTTCTTCGGCAGGGGCTTGCCGGGCCGGTACTTGTCGGCGAACGACTTCCGCGAGGCCTCGGACACGAAGATCGTGCGGTAGGCGCGGCTGGAGACCTCGAGCGCGAGCTTCTCCCGCCAGGCCGCCCGGCCCGGCAGCGCCCGGTGGACGTGGTGCCAGGTGCAGATCGCGTTGCGGCCGGCCATCTTGGCCGCGGGCACCGCGAGCGTCATCGCCATCTCGAGGTGCGCGTGGACGACGTCGGCGCCGGACTCCTTGATCGCGTTCGCGAGCAGGCGCGGTGCGCGCGGGTCGAGCGTGCGACGAACACCCAGGTACCGGGGCGTCAGGCCGGATTCGCGCAGCAGCGGTTCGAGCTTCGAGTGCTCTTCCGACGGCGGGGAGAGGCTGAGCACGTCCATCTCGAACCCGGCCGTGCCCGCGACACGACCGAGTTGCGCGATCAGCGTTTCGGCACCACCCAACCGAAACGCGTCGACGAGCGTCAGTACTCGAACCATTGTGCTCCCACCCGTGGACGCGATTAGTCGAGCTCACCAACAACGGATGAGCGAATAGGCATGGGTGTTAGTTTCGGGGCCCACGTTAGCATGCGGATGGTGCACGGTTCCTGGGCTCACAGATCGCCCGAAGTCCGGCGTAACGCGCCGAGCGAATGGGACATTAAGCCGTGTCTGGGGAGGAAACGTGCAGCAGTCGAGCGCTTATGAGGACCCTATGGGCGCGCCTGACCCCGGAAGAGACAGTGCTGAACCAGCCGTTCAGCCGAGTCTGTCCGGTGCTGCTACCAGGGGATTTCTCTGGACCACACTGGCCTGGGGCGGTAACCGCCTGGTGGTGCTGGCGCTCACCGCGTTGCTCGCGCGCCTTTTGGTTCCGGAGGATTTCGGCCTCGTAACCGCCGGATTGACGATCATCACGTTCTTTGACGCTGCCCTCGACCTGGGCGTCGGCTACGCACTCGTGTACGAACAAGAACGGGGAATTAACGAACGGGTACGGCTCGCAGCGGGGTTGAATCTCGCGTTGAGTGCATCCATCTGTGTGCTAGGAATTGCCTTCTCTCCGCTCATAGCGCGGTTGTTCGGCGAATCGGACCAGACCGCTATATTCGCCGCTCTTTTTCTCTATCCGCTGTTCCGCGGCGCGAGCCAGGTGAACGATGCGGTTCTCAAACGTGACATGCAGTTCAAGAAGCGAACTGTCGCCGATCTGACTCGGGCGGGCGTCCGGGTGGCGGTGTCGATCCCGTTGGCGCTGACCGGGTTCGGAGCGTGGAGCATCGCGCTCGGCATCATCGCCGGCGAGGCCGTCTGCACGCTGATCATGTGGTCGCTGGTGCCGATCCGGCCCGACTTCAGCCTGCGGTGGAGCCGGATCCGGTCCCTGGTCTCGTTCGGTGGCGCGGTGACCGGCGTCCGGGTGCTGGGGTCGTTCCGGTCGAGCGTCGACTACCTGTTCATCGGCAGCATCCTGGGCTCGGCGGCGCTCGGCTACTACGGGATGGGCTACCGGCTGCCCGAGCTGATCATCGCGAACGTGTTGTGGATCTTCACGACCGTGGCGTTCCCGGTCTACGCCCGGGCCCGCGTCGACGGCATCGAGCGGCTCCGGGCGACGATGCTGCGCGCGACGCGGCTGGTGTCGCTGTTCGGGCTGGCCGCCGGCGTGACGCTGGCCGTGCTGGCGCCGCTGGCGATCCCGGTGGTGTTCTCGGCGACCTGGGAGCCGGCGATCGTCCCGATGGCGCTGGTCTCGCTGGCCCTGGCCTGCCAGTCGCTCGGGTGGGCCAGCGGTGACGTTTTCTCAGCCCTGGGCCGGCCGGGGCTGCTGCTGGTCCTCGACATCCCGGCGACGATCCTGGTGACGATCGCGTTCGGGTTCGCCGCGCACACGAGCATCGCCGCGGTCGCGGCCGTGCACATCGGGTTCGAGATCGTCTACGCGATCATCCGGGTGACGATGGCGATCCGGGTGACCGGAGTGTCGGTCGGGGCGATGGCCCTGACGCTGGCGCCCGGGTTCCTGACCGGGGCGGCGGTCGCCGCGGTCGGGCTGCCGTTGCGGTCGGTGCTGCCAGAGAACTCGTTCTGGTCGCTGCTGCTGCTGACCGTGGTGTGCGGGGCGGTGATCGCGGTGGTCGGAGGGTTGAGCGCCCGTCGCGAGCTGATCGGCGTCCTCGGCGCGGTGCGCAACCGCGGCAATCGCGCCCCCGCCACCGCGGCGGCCTGAGGCCTCGGACTTCAGGCCTCGCGGAGGCGGAGGAGTTCGGCTCGGGCGTGCTGGACGCGCGGGGTGTCCTCGCCCCGCGCGGTGGCGATCTCGTGGGCCAGGTCGCCGGCCGCCTCGATCAGGTGGCGGGCCCGGCGGCGGCTGCCCAGGTGCTTGCGGTAGCGCTTCCGGTCGCGTCGCAGGCCGCTGACCGCGGTGAGCAGGTCGGCGTCGACGACGCCGGCGGCCACCTCCGGCTCCAGCAGCGCGCGGGTCCAGCCCCGCTCGGTCGTCGCCGCGTGACGCAGGACGAAGAACAGCACCGCGAGCTCGACCGGCAGCAGCACCAGCCACGGCAACACGACCGCGAGCCAGTCCACCCCACCGGCCAGCGCCCCGGCGTCGTCCCAGCTGAAGTGGAAGAACATCGCGACCAGGCAGGCCAGTACGCCCCGCCCGAACTTCCGGTCCTCCGGCACCCGGCCCAGCACCCACATGACGCCCGCGCAGAAGATCGCGCTGAACAGCGCGTGCGACACGATCCCGGCCACCCCGCGCAGCGCGAACACCGACAGCGTCGAGCTCAGCTGGTCGGCGCCGAACGTCGAGGTCGCGTTGTTGTAGACGTAGAGCACGTCCTCGAAGACCTGGAACCCCAGGCCGATGTACGCGCCGATGATGAAACCGTCGTACGCGCTGCGGACCAGGCGCGGGGCGAGCCCGATCAGCAGGATCAGCCCGAGGCCCTTGCTCCACTCCTCGTTGATCGGCGCGGTCAGCCCGGCTCCCCAGTCCGACGCGGTGGCCGGCCCGAGCACCTTCGACCAGACCTCCAGCAGCGCGTCGTTGGCCGGCAGCGCGATCCAGAACGTCGCCGCGACCCCGCCCCAGACGAAGCCGGTCGCCAGTAGGCCGCCCGGCTGGGCCGTGTACCGGTTGTGGTGCCGCAGGAGCAGCAGCCACGGCCCCAGGTAGATCGCGAACAGCACGATTCCGCTGGTGAGGGCCGCGCTGTACGGGCCGACGGCCGGGGCGAAGAACTTGAACAGGCCGACCGCGCCCGCTCCGACGCCGATCAGGTACACCCAGAACGCCGGGTTGGTGAGCTGCACGAACCGGTACGGCGTGCCCCAGCCCGACTCCTCGATCGCCGAGAGCTGCGCCCCGCTCATCGCGCGGCCTCCGGGGTGATGCTGCTGAGCAGCGCGTCGATCTGATCCCGGTACCGCTCGAACTGCCCGGGCGCAGTCCTGACGACGACCAGCAGCGCCGGGGCCGCGTCGGCATCCGTACCTGTGGCCAGCTTGAACGCCGCCCGGAGGCCGTCGCCGCTCGGCCCGCTCTCGCTCTCGACCACGCCGACCAGCCCGGCCGCGGTCGTGTACGAGGTCCGCTGGCCGCTCACCGCGGACGTCCGGTCGGAGACGCTCGCCACCTGATCGAGGAACGCGGACGCGCTGCCGTCGAACCGCGCGCCCTGCAGGTGGATCACCGCGCCGGCCTTGGCCAGCGTGATGCTGCTGCTGGTCGGGCTGGTGCCGGAGTTCCCGGCTCCGACGAGCGCGCCGTCCTCGAGTTGCCAGCCGACCGGCGGCACCGCGGTCGCCCCGTCGCCGAGGTCGAGCACGTCACCGGCCCGGGTCGGGTCGTTCCACGGGATCACCGCGTTCAGCGCCTGCGTCCCGTAGATGAGCACCAGCGCGACGCCCAGCACGAACAGCGCCGGCCGGAACCGGCGCCGGTCGAACCCGAAGAGCCGGTGCTCGACCGGCACCCAGCCGTCGGGCGGGGCCGCGGTCACGAGAAGAACGCGTCGTAGCTCCGCCGGATGACGTCCGGCGCGAAGCGCTTGTCCCAGGTCTCGCGGGCCGCCGCCGACAGCTTCCGGTTCGTCTCCGGCTCGGCCGCTCGGGCCAGCAGCGCCGCGAGCTCCTCCGGCGTCGAGCCGATCAGGCAGCCGTTGTCTTCGCCGACCTCGGTGCCCTGCACGCCGTAGGGGGTGGCGACGACCGGCAACGACCGGGACAGCGCCTCGAGCACCTTGATCTTGATTCCGCTGCCCACCCGGAGCACCGACAGCAGGGCCGAGCAGCTGGCCAGCGTCTCGCCCAGGTCGTCCACCCAGCCGACGAACTTGACGTGCTCGCCCCAGGCCGCCGCCTCCGGCACCCCGACCTCGGTGCCCTTGCCGATCACGAGCAGCTCGAAGTCGGGCAGTGCGGCCAGCACCTGTTCCCGACAGTTGTTCAGGAACCAGGCCAGCCCGTCGGCGTTCGGCGCGTAGTCGAGGCCGCCGAGGAACGCGAACCGCGACCCGGCCGGGGCCCGGTCGTGCAGCGGCACCTCGGGCAGCATCGGCAGCAGCGTGTGGATGTCGGTGCGCCCGGTGAACCCGCGGAGCCGGTTCGTCTCCTCGTCGTTGACCAGCAGCGTGGCGTCGAACTCGGCCGGCTGGTTGCGCTCGGACGCGCCGACCAGCCGCGACTCCAGGCGCAGCAGCGGACGGTAGACCGACTTGCGCGACAGCAGCGGCCGGGCCGGGGCGGGCAGCATCTTGTGGAACTCGCCGAGCGGGTTGACCTGCCGGTTGCTCGGGCCGTTCATCTCGCGCAGCATCGTCTTGTACCGCTCCGAGAACAGGTCGTCCTCGTAGAGCACGCGTCGCCGCCGGGGCACCCCGGCCGCGTACTGGCCGGTGCGGATCGTGTCCCAGACCTCGAGGTCGGCGTCGATCGACGTCAGCAGCTCGGCGATCTCCTTGGCGATCCGGGGCGCGTAGACCGCGGCCTCCTGGATCGACGTGTGCGGCCCGCCGGCGACCCGCGTCACCAACGACCGGACCTGCTCGGACGCCCGCGGCTTGGCCACGACGTGCATCCGGTACCGGGTCGGGCGGATCTCGACGTCGGGCTTGGCGATCAGGATCAGATCGACGTTGTCGTCCCCGAGCATGTCGCAGAGGTAGTCGAGGATGCCGCCCATGACCACGCGCTTACCGTACGAACGTGGTTCTGGTTCGGTCGTGGTGATATACACCGCTCGCCTGACCTGGGCGGATTCCGCCATCGGCTCCCCCTCGCTACAGCCTGCGGCCGCCTCGCGGGACATCTAACCTTGTCTGTGGGTCCGCTACGTTACGGCCCCGGCCAGTACTCCAGAGGGCCAGATGCCGATCATCGCTCGAACAGAATCCCGACAACGGATACTGCTCAGGACGACACTGGCGCGAAACCCCGCGACTTGAAAGTGTAGGTAGCCTCGGCCAGGGCCGAAGCATTCGTCAATTCCTCCGTATCAGCGTCCGGGGAGCACAGTGGTATCCACGATCGCGGGACTCGTCGCGGCGGGGATCGTCGGTGCGGCTCTCGTCGCTTTTGCCCTGCTTCGGCCGACGATCATCCTCGTCTTAGCCGTCACGCTGGACGCGACCGGTCTCAACGGCGTCCTCGTGACCAACGGTCTCCCGAGCCCGTTCAAGCCGATGCTGGGGCTCGTCCTGCTCGCGCTGTTCGTGCTCTGGCGGCAGGGCAAGCTCAAGGTCGGCTGGTCCCCGGTGCTGACCGCTCTGCTGATCCTGGTGGCGGCCTGGTTCGTGACGATGTTCAACTCCGCCGACCCGGCGACGAGCTGGACGCTGTTCATGGACTACGCGAACGGCCTGCTGTACTTCGTGGTCATCTACGCGCTGCTCTGCTCGACCGGTTCGTGGAAGGCGATGCTGTCGGGCGCCGTCGCCGGCCTGGCGGTCATCGCCGCGCTGACCCTCGTCCACCAGTTCGTGCTGCACAACGCCGGGGACCTCCACGGGCTGAGCAACGTGCCGCTGACGTTGGAAGACGGTGCGTTGACCCCGAGGCACTCGGGCACCGCCGGCGACGTCAACTTCTGGGCCCGCACGCTCGTGCTGGTGACGCCGCTGGCGCTGAGCCTGTGGGCGATCAACCGCGGCCTGACCAAGCTGTTCTGGGTCGGCTGCGCGCTCGCGCTGCTCGGCGGCATCTTCCTGACCCAGTCGCGGGGCGGCTTCCTCGCGGTGATGCCGGCGATCGCGCTCTGGTTCGTGATGGCCGGCCCGAAGCACCGTCGGATGCTCGCCTACGCGCCGCTGCTGCTCATCGTCGCGATCCCGATCAGCGGCGTCGGCAGTCGATTGGCGACGCTGGCCGACGTCGGGGCGTCGTCGAACATCGCGGCGGCCGACCCGTCGCTGGTCACCCGGGCCCGGCTGCAGGAAGCGGCCTGGCGGATGTTCCTCGACAGCCCGGCCTTCGGGCACGGGATGGGGACGTACGGCTCGTTGTTCCCGCAGTACGACCGCTACTCCAACCAGGGCGATCCGGTCACGATCGTGGTCGCCGCGCACAACTTCTACCTGGAGCAGGCCGCCGACGGCGGGCTGGTGCTGCTCGCGGCCTGGGCGATCTTCTTCGGCTCGATCCTGTTCGTGTCGTGGCGGGTCTCGAACCTCGCCCGGTCGATCGGGCGGCGCACCGAGCACGTCCTGGCCGTCGGTGTCGCGTCCGGTCTGGTCGGCTGGCTCGGCGCGAGCGTGTTCCTGCACCTGTCGGACTTCCGCGTGCTGCTGATGCTCGCCGCGACGGCGGCGGCGCTCGACGTCCGCGTCCGCTGGGCGGTGGCCTCGGCGCCGGACTCCGCGTTCGTGCAGATCCCGCGGGCGAAGAGCCCGGTCGACGTCCGGAAGTGGGCGCCGCGGGTGCTGCTGCCCGCGGCCGGCCTGGTCGCGCTGCTCGCGGCCGCGCTGGTCGTGAAGGCGATCCCGACGACGTACACGGCGACGACCGACGCCCAGATCACGCCGTCGTCGGCCGCCAACGACTGGTTGACGTCCTACCAGCGTGACCTGCTCACGCGCGGGTGGCTGGTGCCGTCGATGACGTACGTCGCCAGCGCGCCCGACTTCGAGAGCGTCGTGGCCAGGCGGGCCGGTCTGACCCAGGAGCAGGCCGACCACATGTCGGTGACGATGGAGGTCTCCCGCCAGGGCGGGGCGATCACGATCACCGCGAACGCGCGCGACGAGACCGTGGCCGAGAACCTCGCGGTGGCGGCCGGTCTGGTGATCGCCGACGACATCAAGACGCTGCGCACGCCGTACGTGCTGCAGCAGCCGCGCCGGCCGTCGGCGGTGCCGACGCATCCCGGGATGGTGGCCGGTCTCGGTGCGGCCGCGTTCGCGCTGGTGCTCGCGACGGCCGCGGCCGTGGCGCGCCGCCGCCCCGCGGACGAGGTCGAGGAGATCGACGAATACGAAGACGACCGGGAGCTCGTCGGAGTTTAGGCCGTGCTTCAAAGGCCAGCAGCCCGCCGTGGCCGAGGCCCAGACGACGACCGGCCGCGTTGTCGGCCTTCCCGGATACAACAGCGGTATCCGGAAAGACCTCCGCCTTGCCGGTCGCCGCCTGGCCCACGCCCACGACGGCCTGAACCTTTGAAACATGGCCTAGTGATGGTACTGGTGGACGACCGCGTGGCCCTTGCCGCGGCCGATCATCCAGTAGTTCACCGGCGTCGTGACGACGAACGCGACGACCAGCGAGAACGCCAGTGAGGCCCAGAAGAGCAGGCTGGTGAGGCCGGCGTCCATGGCGCCGGGCACGGCGACGACCACCGCGTTGTCGATGATCTCCATGACCGTGATCGACACGGTGTCGGCCGCGAGCGCGACCCCGAACGCCTGCCGGAACGTCAGCCCGGCCTTCAGGACGCCCCGCATCGTCAGGCCGTAGCCGAACACGAACGCGAGCACGATCGACAGCACCACGGTGGCCGCGTTGTGCAAGCCCAGCGCGGTGCCGATCACCATGCCCAGCACCTCACCGATCGCACACCCGGTGAGGCAGTGCAGCGTGGCCTGCGCGGCCATCGACCAAGTGGTTTTCACGGGCTCCAACATACCCCCATGGGGTATAGCGTCAAGTTTTCCTGAGAAGCTGTCCGGATGAACGTTCTGACCTCCCACGTCGACGCCGGGTACGCGCCCGGAGGCGTCACGGTGGTGAGCCGGCGCGGCGAGGTGGACGTCGACGCGGTCGGCTTCGCCGACCTGGAGCGCAGTGCACCGTTCCGGGCGGACGCGATCGTCCGCATCGGGGCGATGACGATGCCGATCGTCGCGGCGGCCGCGCTGATGCTGGCCGAGGAGGACCGCCTCGGCCTCGACGACCCGGTGGATCTCTGGTTGCCCGAGCTCGGCAACCCGCGGGTCCTACGGTCCCTCGAGGCCGATGTGGACGACACGGAGCCGGCGAAGACCCCGATCACGCTTCGCCACCTGCTGACCAATACGTGGGGGTTCGGGCTGTTCTTCGGGGGCGGCCCCTCGCCGCTACGCCGGGCGGCCAACGAGCTGCGGGTGCTCAACGGGCCGCCGATCCCGGAGAACTCCGACAGCCCGGACGAGTGGCTCCGCCGGGTCGGCTCGCTGCCGCTGCTGCACCAGCCGGGTGAAGGCTGGACGTACGGCCTGGGCGCGGACGTGCTGGGAATTCTGCTCTCCCGGGCGTCCGGACGGTCGTTGGAGCAGTTGTTGTCCGAGCGGATCTTCGACCCGCTCGGGATGGTGGACACCGGCTTCGCCGTGCCGGCGGAGAAGCTCGACCGGGTGCCACCGGCGTACGCGCCGGACCCGCGCAGCGGGGACCTGCACGTGTACGACCCCGGGGCGTGGGGCAGCGAGTGGCGGGAGCGGCCGACGTACCCGTCGGCGGCCGGCGGGCTGGTCTCGACGGCGTCGGACCTGCTGGCGTTCGGGCAGCTGCTGCTCGGCGGGGGACGTTTCGGCGGGGAGTGGCTGCTGACCCGGGCGTCGGTGTCGGCGATGACCACCAACCAGGTCACGGTGCCGGTCCCGCGTTTCCTGGAGGGGTACGGCTGGGGCTTCGGGCTGGCGGTCGCCCCGTCCGGGCGGTTCGGCTGGGACGGTGGGCTCGGAACGTCACTGTGGGTGGAACCGGCGACCGAGACGATCGGCATCCTGTTGACCCAGCGCTCGGGCATGCCGCTGCGCTCCGAGCTGTACCGGGACTTCTGGAATGAGCTCTCTCACCAGGCGGTTTAGCGATTTCGGGCTTAGACTGCGGTGATGACCACCGTGCCGCGCAGAACCGAGACCGACGTGCGCGGTGAGTGACACCGCGCGCCTCGACGCGCTGAGTCGCACCGGGCTGGACGCGGCCGCGGACCCGATGTTCGACCGGTTCGCCGAGATGGTGCGCACCGTCCTGGGCGTGCCGGTGGCGCTGGTCTCGCTGGTCGACGTCGATCGGCAGTTCTTCCCCGGCGCGTGTGGGCTGGGCGACCCGTGGGCACAGGCCCGGCAGACGCCGCTGAGCCACTCGTTCTGCCAGCACGTGGTCGCGACCGCGGAGCCGCTGGTCGTCGTCGACGCCCGGGTCGACCCGCGGGTCCGGGGCAACCTCGCGATCGACGACCTGGGTGTGGTCGGATACGCGGGGATGCCGCTGACCGACGCCGACGGTCAGGTGCTCGGGTCGCTGTGCGCGATCGACCACTCGCCGAGGCAGTGGACCGAGCACGAGTTGTGCGCGCTGCGTGACCTGGCCGCGGCCTGCTCGGACAGCCTGCGGCTGCGGATCGCCAACTCCCAGACGCAGCGGGAGTTCGCCCGGACCCAGTTGCTGCTGAACGCCTCCCACGCGCTCGGCGGCACGACGACGCTCGACGAGATCGTCGTCGCGGTGCGCGATCTGGTCACCGAGGCGCTGGCTCCGGCGTACGTCGGCATCTCGCTGCTGGAGGCCGGACGTCAGGTCGTGCTGGCCTCCCAGCAGTTCCTGCCGGACCACGTCGCCGAGCGGTGGCTCCGGTACGACTCGTCGGAGCGGACGCCGACGGCGCTGGCCGTTTCGTCGGGTGGCCTGGTCCTGCTGCCGTCGCTGGACGAGGTGGGCCGGTCGGCGCCGGATGCGCTGTCGACGTTCGAGGAGATGGGCTGGCAGTCGTCGGCCAGCGTGCCGTTGCCCTCGTCCGGCGGGGCGCTGGGCGCGCTGACGCTGGCCTGGGAAGTTCCCTACCGGCTGGACTCGTCGGAGCAGGCGGTGCTGGTCGCGCTGGCCGGGTACGTCACCCAGGCGGTGACGCGGGCGTCCGTACTGGACGATCGGCGGACGGCCGCGGCGACCATGCAGAAGGCGCTGCTGACCCCGCTGCCGTCGCACCGGGAGCTGACGCTGGTCGCGCGCTACGCGCCGGCGCACCACGAGAACCACGTCGGCGGCGACTGGTACGACGCGATCACGCTCGACCAGGGGCGGCTGGCGCTGGTCATCGGCGACGTCGTCGGGCACAGCATCGCGGCCGCGGCGCAGATGGGGCAGTTCCGCACGATGCTGCGGACGCTGATCGCCGATCGGCGGGAGTCGCCGTCGTGGGTGCTGCGACGCATGGAGCGGACCGCGCACACGCTGGGCGTCGGGGGTCTGTCCACCGTGCTGCTGGCCTACCTCGATCCGACGCCCACCGGCGAGTACATGCTGACCTGGTCGAACGCCGGGCATCCGCCGCCGACGCTGGTCGCGCCGGGCGGGCCCGCGGTGATGCTGCCGGGCACCGACGTGCTGCTCGGGGTGTCGAAGGAGCTCCCGCGTCACGATCACTACGCGCGGTTGCCGCGCGGTGGTTCGCTGCTGCTGCACACCGACGGGCTGGTCGAACACCGCCGATTGCCGGTGGACGAGGGCATGGAGCAGCTGCGTGACTTCCTCGGCCGGGCGTCGTACGGCGATCCGGAGAAGCTCTCCGACGTGCTGATCGAGAACGCGGCCGCGCAGGGCCAGGACGACGTCGCTCTGCTGTTGGTGACCACGCCGAGCTGACCCTGGGTTCTGTCGGTGGGCGGGTGCAGGATGGCCGCATGACTGGAGTCGGACGCCTGGAAATGGTCGCCATCGACGCGCCGGACATCGACAAGCTGGCGGCGTTCTACGCCGAGCTCGCCGGCTGGGAGATCGTCCGCCGAGATCCCGACTGGATCACGGTCCGGACGCCGGAGGGCAACGAGGTCGCCTTCCAGCTCGCGCCGGATCTCGTCCCGCCACAGTGGCCGGGGCAGGAGCACCCGCAGCAGTTCCACCTCGACCTGCAGATCGACGGCTACCAGGCCGCCGCCGAGCGCGCGGTGGAGCTGGGCGCGACTCGGCTCGCCGACGGGCCGACGTGGATCACGCTGGCCGACCCGGCCGGGCACCCGTTCGACCTCTGCCAGGCCGACGGCGTCGGTCCGGCCATGAAGCTGTTCGCGTCGACGGTCGATGCACCCGACGCAGCCGGGCTGGCCCGGTTCTACGCCGGGGTGCTCGGCATGGAGGTGACCTACGAGGGGCCGGAGGGGGCGTTGATCGCCGGTGAAGATCACCGTGGCGCGGCCACCTCGGTGATGTTTCAGCAGATCAGCGGTTACACGGCGCCGCGGTGGCCGGATCCGGCGTATCCGCAGCAGGCGCACTTCGACATCGAGGTCGACGACCTCGATGCCGGCGAGGCGGCGGTGCTGGAGCTCGGCGCCGAACGGCTGCCCGGCCAGGGCAAGGGCTTTCGCGTGTTCGCCGACCCGGCCGGGCACCCGTTCTGCCTCACCGTCCGGATGTGAGGTGGTCGCGCTCCCGCCGGGCTCGGAGGAGTTCGGCGGTGAGCGTGGTGGCCGAGGCGCAGAGGGTGAGCGCGGCGGTGAGGAGTTCGAGGAGGGTCATGTCCCGGGTCCTTTTCTCCGGGACTCGGCTCCCCTCGCACCAGGTCCCGGCACGTGTGTGTCAGGAATCTGCTGCGCCCGGGGCGGGCCTGGTGGCCGCCGCCCCCGGTGTGTCCGGGACGCCGTGCGAGACCGTGAGCCGACGCTCTCCTCCATGGGCCTGCGCTGAGTAACAGGATACGGGCTGAGCGCTACCAGGGAACCCCGCCGATCGGTTCCCCTCCGACTGTTCGACGGGGTTCCCTATCGGGGTGTTCGGAGCCGGGGCGCGTCCGGATGGGTGCTCGGGGAGAATTTTTTCGTGAGTTACGGGCTGACGAGGGCTCCGGCGACGGCGGTTCGGCCGTCGGGGGCGCCGACGAACTCGATCGTCGTGCCGGCGCGGTGCTTTTCGCCGAGCACGGACGCGATCGCGTCGGTGACGTTCCTGGCCAGCGCGGCGAGGATCTCCGGGCCGTCCGGGCGGGCGAAGACCCCGTCGCGAATGCCGAAGGTGACGCGCGGGGCCGGGTTTTTGGCCGGCGCGCCCCCGATTCCCCAGCGGCCGGGCGCCAGCCCGACGAGCTGGACGACCGCGTCGGCGCGGGCCCACTCGCCGTAGACCTCGACGATCGCGTCGGTGAGCGCGGCGATCAGCGCGGCCTCCTTGGTGGCCAGGTCGGGCTCATGCGCGTAGAGGATGAGGTGCGGCACGCGTGCCGGAGCAGTTCGCGTCGGCCGACCTGGCGCCGCGCCATCTCTCGCTGCTGTCGTTGCTGCTGCTCGACGGGGCTCAGACCGTGTCGGAGCTGGCCGCTCGGCTGGAGATCGCGCCCACGACCGTGAGCCTGATCGTCGGTGATCTGAGCCGGAAGGGTGTGCTGGTGCGGCGAGAGGACGAGGGCGACCGCCGGCGTCGGATCGTCGATGTCGAGCCCTCGGTGCGGCCGACGATCGAGGAGTGGCTCTCGCCCGGGGCCCGGGCCTGGCGTCGGGCGTTGGCGCCGTTGACCCCGGCCGAGCAGCGGATGGTCGTCGACACGTTCCTGGCCTACGAAACCGCCATCGCCGCCGAACGTGGATAAAATGGCCTGGACGCCGCATTCTCGCGGTGCTCCCGGACGAGGGTGTGTCGTACCCGGCCAGCAAAGACGACCTCACGTAGGTGAGCTGTCATGGCATGGGTCGTGCTCGTCATTTCTGGCCTTCTCGAGACGGTCTGGGCGATCGCTCTGGAGCGGAGCCACGGATTTTCCCGGTTGGTGCCGTCGGCCACGTTCGTCGTCGCGCTCGTACTGAGCATGGGCGGGCTGGGCTACGCGCTGCGCTCGATCCCGATCGGGACGGGTTACGCGGTCTGGGTCGGTATCGGGGCGGTCGGCACCGCGCTGGTCGGCATGGCCGCGCTCGGTGAGTCGGCGAGCGTCGCGCGCGTCGGCTGTCTGCTGCTCGTCGTCGTCGGCGTCGTCGGTCTGAAGGTGTTCCATTAGGCCATGCCACTGATCGACCTGCACCGTCACCTCGAAGGGACGCTGCGCGTCTCGACCACGCTCGAGCTCGCGCACCGCGACGGTCATCCGCTCGCGTCGGCCGCGGACCCGGAAGACCTGCTGGTGGCGCGCGGGCCGCTCGGCGGCCTGCTGCCGTACCTGGCCAAGGTCGACGCGGCGCCGTCGGCCTTCCCGCGCGAGGAGGACTGGAACCGGGCGGCGCGGGAGTGCGTCGAGGACGCGGCCGCGGACGGGCTGGACCACCTCGAGGTGCGGTTCAGCCCGTGGTTCATCCGGCAGGAGACCGGGCTGGATCCGGTCGCGATCGTCGACGCGGTCGCGGACGGGATCCGGTCGGCGGCGAAGGAGGCCGGGCTCGCGGTGGGGATGATCGGGACGCTGCTGCGGGACCTCGGGCCGGCCCGGGCCGAGGACCAGGTGTCGACGCTGCTGGCCCGGCCGGACGTGTTCTGCGCGGTCGACCTGGCCGGCAACGAGGCCGGGGTGCCGGCCGCGGACTTCGCCCCGGCGTTCGCGCGGGCCCGCGATGCCGGATTGCACGTCACCGTGCACGCCGGCGAGGCCGCCGGGCCGTTCAGCGTGTGGGACGCGGTGCGGTACCTGGGGGCGGAGCGGATCGGACACGGGGTTCGGTCGGTGGAGGACCCGGCGCTGCTGGAGTACCTGGCCGGGCACGGGGTCACGTTGGAGGTGGCGCTGACCAGCAACGTGCACACGAACGCGGCGCAGAGTTACGCGGAGCACCCGGTGCGGGAATTGGTGGGGGCCGGCGTACCGGTCGCGTTGTGCACGGACGATCCGCGGACGTCGGCGATCACGTTGTCGGGGGAGTTCGCGGTGGCGCGGTCGGAGGTCGGGTTGAGTGCAGCGGAGATCGAGCGGATCGAGGCTGATTCGCGGGCGGCCGCGTTCGTTCGGTGAGTCGTCTTACGTCTTACGCGCGGACGATCGCGTCGCGGAGGCGATCCAGGGCGTCGAGGCGGGCGCCGGTCAGGGAGGGTTCTCCGGTGCGTCGAGCGGCGCGGATCGGGACCTGGCGCGGTTGGTCGGCGGCGGCGGTCGTGATCGCGGCGAGGATCGCCGGGTGCGTGCCCCAGGGGCCGCCGATCACGACGTAAGACGGGTCGGTGAGCGCGACGATCGCGGCGATCACGCCGGCGACGGCCTCGCCGAGCGCTCGTCGCACGTCCTCGCCCGTGGCGGCGATCGTGGCCAGGAGGCGGGTGACATCGATGGCGGTGGAGTCGGGTTGGCGGAGGCCCAGCTCGTCGAAGACGTCGATGAGGCGGGTGGCTCGGCCGCTCGGACCGACCGTGATCAGGTGCGCTATCTCGCCCGCCAGGCCGCCGGCGCCCTGGCGGACCTCGCCGTCGCTGACGATCGCACCGCCGAGGCCCTCGCCGAGGTAGAGGTAGGCGAAATCGCGGGCGTCGTCGCGTTCCGCCCGGGCGGCCCAGTTGACGTCGTTGTCGACGACGATCGGTCCGGCCACGAGCGGGGCCAGGACGTCGTGCGGGTCGAGTTCGCCGAGGAGGAACGGGGAGTCGGGCAGGTGGATCATCCGGCCGCTGGCCCGATCCACCGGATCGGCTGCACTGACGACCGCCACCCGGATACGCCCGCCCGCCGCCGCACCGGCGGCGCTGGCGGTGCCCGAGGCGGCCGGGGGCCCGGAGGCGGCTGCGGCGGCCTTGTGGAGGGCGGCGGCTACGTCGGTGGGGTGGGCTGGGCGGGCTACCGCCTCTTCGGACCGGGCCACCACCTCGCCGTAGGCGTCGATCCGCTCGGCCACGACCCCCTCGGGGGCGACGCTGATCGCCAGGGCCGTGCCCACCTCCTCGGCCAGCGCGTAGTACGTGCCGACGCGGCCCCGGCCCCGGCCGCCCTGGGTGCGCTCGCCGGTGTCTACGACCAGGCCGGCTTCGCCGAGACGACGCACGCTCTCGCCCACCGTCGGCTTCGAGATGCCGGTCGCCGCGGCGAGCTCGGCGCGCGTCAGGCGACGGTGCTGCATCAGCGTCCGCAGCACGTTCTCGTCGGTCATCGTCCGGAGGAGCTCCAGCGACGGCTTGTCCACGGCGCAATTCTAGGCAGGACTCTTGCCTAGAACACTCCGCCCACCTACCGTGGGTTACAAGTAAGGAGTCTTACCTAGAAGGAGCGCCCGATGACCACGCCCCTCGCCGTGCCGCACTGGGACAGCCCGCCCGCCGATCTCCCCTCGGCCGTCCGGGAGGTCAAGCGCGCCCTGCGCGCGCGGATCGCGGCCTCCGGCCGCACGGTCGACGAGGTCTTCGCCGTCGTCGAGCAGCGCATTTCAATCGAGGTGGACGCCATCGCGGCCGAGAAAGCCCGTGGCGAGCAGGTCTGGCCGGTCATCGACTACGACGACATCGCCGCCGGCACGGTGAGCCCGGACGCCGTCGCCAAGCTCCAGCGACGCGGCTGCCTCGTCGTCCGCGGCCACTTCCCGCGCGAGCAGGCCCTCGCCTGGGACCAGGGCATCGTCGACTACGTCGAGAGCAACCAGTTCTTCGAGAACTATCGCGGCCCCGGCGACGACTTCTTCGGCAGCGTCGGCTCGAAGCCCGAGATCTACCCGATCTACTGGTCACCGGCCCAGATGCAGGCGCGGCAGAGCGTCCGCATGAGCAACGTCCAGAAGTTCCTGAACAGCCAGTGGACCCACGCGTCGGAAGGCGCGCAGTGGTTCGACCCGGAGCGGGACTCGCTCTACCCGGACCGGATCCGCCGTCGCCCGCCCGGCGCCACCTCCGGAGGGCTCGGCACCCACCTCGATCCGGGGACGCTCGACCTGTGGATGACCGGGGCGTACCAGCAGGCGTTCCGGCACCTGTTCGACGGGACCGTCGAACAGTACGACCCGTGGGACGCCGCCTACCGCACCGACGGTCCGCAGTATCCGGGGTCGACGATGTGCTCGGTCTTCCGGACGTTCCAGGGCTGGACGGCGCTCTCCGACATGGCCCACGACCAGGGCGTGCTGCACACCGTGCCGATCCCGGCGGCGATGGCCTACCTGATGCTCCGCCCGCTCCTGGACGACGTTCCCGACGACGACATGTGTGGGGTGACGGTCAACCAGGTCTTCCCGGCCAACGGTGAGTGGCACCCGTTGCTGATGGAGGCGGTCACCGGGATCCCGGACGTTTCCGCTGGTGATTCCGTGTGGTGGCACTGCGACATGATCCACGGCGTCGCGCCGGTCGAGGACCAGGTCGGGTGGGGGAACGTCATGTACATCCCGGCGGCGCCGTGGTGCCCGCGCAACGAGCGGTACGCGGCGTCCGTGCGCGAGGCGTTCACGACCGGGTCGAGCCCGAGCGACTTCCCCGAGGAGCACTACGAGCGGACCTGGTCCAACCGCTTCGCGGTCGACGACCTCAACGAGACCGGGCGCCGAGGGCTCGGACTCGACTGAAGTACGCGCCGCGGATCGCGAGGATTCCGGCGACGATCGCGACGACCTGGCCGGTCCATTGCAGGACGACGCCCAGCCAGTCGGCGAACTCGCCGGGGTCCGCGATCCGGTGCCAGACCGAGCCTTCGATCAGGCCGCCGACCGTGACGAAGAGCGCGGCGATCAGCCCGACGACGAGCGGCCAGCGCGGCCGGGTCAGCGCGAGCACCAGCACCCCGGCGATCCCGAGGATGAAGGGGCCGGGCGGGATCGTCGGGAAGTCCGCGACCCCGGCGAAGTACTCGATCGTCAGGCCCGCGGCGGCCACCAGCAGTGCGGTTCCCATGACCTTTCGCATGGGCTCCACGCTGCCGAAGCTCGCCGGCGCGCGCGTCGGCGCGACGACGTATCGGGTTCTACGCGGATTCGCGTACGGGCGGGGTTTGTCGTAGCAAAGGAGTAAGACCGGGGGCATGACGTTCTCGAAAGCGCGGTTGGCGCGGATGCACGACGTGATGGCGGGGCACGCGACGAGCGGGTACGCGCCCGGCATCGTCACGCTGGTGGCCCCGGGCGACGACGTCGTCGTCGACGCGGTTGGCACCACCGATCTCGAAGGCAGCGCGCCGATCCGGCGCGACGCGATCTTCCGGATCGCGTCGATGACCAAACCGATGGTCGCGGTCGCGACCCTGATGCTGGTGGAGGAGTGCGTCCTCCGGCTCGACGAGCCGGTCGACCGGTGGCTGCCCGAGCTCGCCGACCGCCGCGTCCTCCGCCACTTCGACGCCGATCTGGACGACACGGTGCCGGCGAAGAGGCCGATCACCGTCCGTGACCTGCTGAACTTCACCTGGGGCTTCGGGATGCTGGTCGGCGCGGGGGCCAAGCTCGTCCAGGCGGCGACCGAGGTACGCGCCCTCACCGGGGTGCCGCAGCCGGAGACCGAGCTCGACCAGGACGAGTGGCTGCGCCGCCTCGGCTCGCTGCCGCTGGCCCACCAGCCCGGCGAATCCTGGACCTACAACACCGGCTCCGACGTGCTCGGCGTGCTGATCTCCCGAGCCTCGGGCCAGTCCCTGGAAGGCTTCCTGCGCGAGCGTCTCTTCACGCCGCTGGGCATGACCGACACCGGCTTCTCGGTGCCGGCCGACCAGCTGCACCGTCTGCCGACCAGCTACCTGGCCACCGCCGACGGTCTGACGCTCCGCGATCCCGGCGGCGCCGAATCGGCCTGGCGCAACGCGCCGACGTTCAGCTCCGGCGCCGGTGGCCTCGTGTCCACGGTGGACGACTGCTTCGCGTTCGCGCAGCTGCTACGCAACTTCGGTCGGCACGGCGGCGAGCGGCTCCTCGCCCGGACGTCGGTCGAGGCCATGGCCACCGACCAGCTCACGCCGGAGATCAAGGCGTCGTCGCCCTGGTTCCCCGGCTATTGGAGCAGCCGGGGCTGGGGCTTCGGCGTCGGCGTCACGACCCGGCGGGCCGGTGGCGCCGCGGTACCCGGTCAGTTCGGGTGGGACGGCGGGCTCGGCACGTCGATGTGGATCGATCCGGCCGAGGACCTGGTCGGCATCCTGCTCACCCAACGCGCCGCGTTTCCGCAGAACTCGAACGTCTATCTGGACTTCTGGACGTCGGCCTACGCGGCGCTCGACGATCAGAGCCAGTGATTGTCGTGCTCGGCGTAGAACTCAGCCTTCTCCTCGTCGGACATCTCGCTGATCCGGAGCAGACCCTCGAAGTAGGCCTCGCGCGGCGCGCCCGGCGCGAACTGCAACAGCATCGACGCCGGTTCGCCGGACTCGTTGCGGAAACCGTGGACGCCTCCGGCCGGTACGTGCACCCAGTCGCCGGGCGTCGTGTCGTTCCAGCGCGTGCCGTCGTAGATCCTCACGGTGCCCGAGAGGATGTAGAACGACTCGGCGATCGAGCGGTGGAAGTGCGGGTCGGGGCCGCTGCGCACGCCGCTGAACTCCCAACGGTAGAGGCCGAACAGCCCGCCGGTCGACTCGTGCGTGGCCAGGTAGTGCACCGTGTTGCCGTTCGGGTAGGTCAGCTCGGGTGGGGTGCTCGAGCTCCGGTACGAGGCGGTCAGGGTTCCGGTGTCTCCGGTGTAGAGCGGCGGCGGATAAGACATTGCTACTGCCTATCACTCACCAGGGCCACAGCCGTATAACGCAGGACAAAACTGCCGCCGACCGCGTCCACCGCGGCGCCGATGCCGGCCAGTAGGGCGTCCAACTGGGGTTGGGGCAGTGTGGTGTGACCACCGGAGGTGGGAACCTGATCGAGCCACTCGTCGCGGGTGTAGGTCCGTTGCCACTCGTAGAACCAGTGGTCGACGGGGCCGAAGGCGCCGGACCCGCGGAGGCCGGCCTCGGCCGGTTCGAAGAAGAGCCGCCACGGGTCGCGGCCGGAGGGACGGGCCCAGGGCTTGAACGGGAGGTCGGGCAGCACTTCGCGGTAGACCGCGCCGAACGCCTCGGCCAGGTCGGGGTCCGGGTCCCAGACGTTCCAGAACAACGCGAGGAGTCCGCCCGGGCGCAGCACCGAGGCGGCCTTCGCGGCCCCGGCCGACGGGTCGATCCAGTGCCAGGTCTGGGCGGCGACGACCGCGTCGAACGTGCGACCGGCCGAGTCCCAGGTCTCGAAGCCCGCGACGTCGGTCTCGATGCCGTAGCGACGGGCGAGTGCGGCCATCCGGGCGTCGACCTCGACGCCGTGGACGATGCAGCCGGCCTCCCGGAGTTGGCGGGCGGCGATGCCGGTACCGGTGCCGACGTCGAGGACGTCCGGCCCCGGCGCGGTCCGCGCGATGCGGGCGATCAGGGCGTCCGGGTAGCGGGGGCGGGCGCGGTCGTAGCGGTCGGCGTCGGCGCCGAACGATTCGGCGATCTGACGAGCTTCATGTGAGGGTTGAGTGGGCATGTGCCCACTCTAGTGGGCGGTCGCCCACTCATGCGACGATTTCCGAGTGCCAACCGGGATCGCGCTCCGCGACGTGCGCGAGCAGCTGTTCGACGCCGCCGAGCGGGTGCTCCTCGCGCACGGGCCGAGCGCGCTGACCAGTCGGGCGGTCACCGACGAGGCGGGCGTCGCGAAGGGCGTGCTGCACCGGCATTTCGCCGACTTCGACGCGTTCCTGGCCGAGTTCGTGCTCGATCGGATCCATCGGATGGACCCGAAGGCCGCCGCGTTGCGCGAGGCCACCGGCACCGGGCGGGTCGTCGACAACCTGGCCCAGGCGCTGATCGGGCTGTTCGGGTCGGTCGCGGTGGCGATCGTGGCGCTCGTGACGTTCCGCGACGGGCTGCGGGCCCGGCTGCGGGACACCTGGCCGGCTGGGGTGCCGGTGCTCACGGATGCCGCCGACATCATCGCCGGGTACCTCCGCGCCGAGCGGTCCGGTGGGCGCCTCAAGCCGGACGCGGACGTCGACACGATCGCGTTCATGCTGATCGGCGCTGGTCATCTGCTGTTCGCGGACCGGACGGGGACGCCGCCGGAGCCGTCGGTGGTGTGGATCAAGGTTGCGGCGGTCGTTGGGCCCTGGTTGGCCTGAGAAACGCGCGCTGTCGATTTTCGGCGAGCCCGTTGGTCGGTAGTTCGGACGAACTGGCCGATCGAGTACGAGCCCCGTGAGGGCGGTGCCGAAAAGGGCCTCACCGGCCACGGTGGCCAGGTCACCGCCTGGGAACCCGGCCGCCTCTTCCGCACCCGCGCCGAGGGCCCCAACGGCTGGTTCAACCAGCTCGAATACCGCCTCGAAGGCCGGGACGGGACGACCCACGTCCGCTACCGGCACACCGGCTCGTACGCCGACGACCCGCTCGAGTACGAGCAGTGCGCCGCCCACACCACGTTCTACGAAGAAACCCACTTCCTCGGCCTCCGGACCGGGGACTCCCTCGTCGCGGTCTTCGGCCGAGACGCCTGGGGAGGTTCGGTCGGCGTTTCGCTGCACTTCTTCGGTCCGGACGCCAACCTGGAAGCCGAACGAGCCTGCCGGCAGGAAGTGACCTCCGCAACGGTCTGCTCACCGACGGGCCGTTCGTCGAGACCAAAGGGGGCCCTCGCCGGCCTCTTCATCCTCGAAGCGCGAGACCTCGACCACGCGCTCGAACTCGCGAAGATGACCCCGATCGTCGAAGGCGGCGTCGACCTCGCCGAGGAGAGCGTCCAGGACGCGTATGTCGTCGCGCTCACGGCCTGGGAGCGCGACGGGATCCCCGAGCGTCCGGGCGCCTGGCTCACCACCGCCGCCCGCAACAAGGCGCTCTCGACGCTGGCCCGTCGGCAGACGCTGGAGGCCAAGCTCCCGTTGCTGGTGGTCGAGCCGCCGACGGAGAAACCGGCCGACCCGCTCAGCCTGGTCTTCACCTGCTGCCATCCCGCGCTGTCGCCGGAAGCCCGGATCGCGCTCACCCTCCGGCTGGTGTGCGGCCTCACCACGCCCGAGATCGCCCAGGCCTTCCTCGTCCCCGAGGCCACGATGGCCGCCCGGCTCACCCGCGTCGATCTGACCGATCGGGCGGTGGATCTCGCCCGGCTCCTGCACGCGCTGCTCCCCGACGAGTCCGAGGCCACCGGATTGCTGGCTCTGCTCCTCGTCCACAAGGCGCGGGAGGGAAGCCGGGTCGGACCGGAGGGCCGGCTCGTCCGCCTGGCCGACCAGGACCGTTCGGTCTGGGACCGGGTGGCGATCGCGGAGGCCGACCGACTGGTGGTGACCGCGCTGCGGTCGCGTCCTCCCGGGAGGTTCAGCCTGCAGGCCGCGATCGCCGCCCTTCACGCTCAGGCGCCGACGTACGACGCGACCGACTGGCCGCAGATACGGACGCTCTACGACGCGCTGCTCCGGGGGTGGCCGACGCCGGTCGTGGCGCTGAACCGGGCGGTAGCCGTGTCGATGGTGGACGGTCCGGCCGCCGAGATGATCGGCACGCCGGTCTCGGCGAGGTCGCGGAGGAGCGGGGCGTCGACGTCGGTCACGATGCCGGCCACGTCGCTCAGCCCGAGCACCGTGAACGGCGACGCGGCCCCGATCTTCTCGGCGCTGGCCAGCACGTAGGTGTCGGCGGCCCGCCGGGACAGCGCCCGCTTCATCGCGGCCTCGTCGGCGTCGCCGGTGGTGAGTCCTTCGGTCGGGTGCACGCCGGTGACGCCCATCAGGAAGACGTCCGCATGAACCAGGGACGCGGACTCGACGGCGGCGGCGCCGCACGCGACCGCGGAGTGCTTGAAGATCCGGCCGCCGATGACGTGTAGTTCGACCGCGGGGTGGTCGACGAGCGCGGACGCGATCGTCGGGCTGTGGGTGATGATCGTGGCGTTGAGGTCCCTCGGGAGGGCGCGGGTGACCGCGAGGGTCGTCGTGCCGCCGTCGAGGATCGCGGTGCAGCCGGGAGCGATCAACTGGGCGGCGCGGGCGGCCACGCGCTGCTTGGAGTCTGGTTGCACGTTCTTGCGCGTTTCTAGGTCACCGATCGCGGGTGAGACCGGGAGGGCACCGCCGTACACACGCTGGCACAGGCCGGCCGCCGCTAGCTCGCGAAGGTCGCGACGGATGCTGTCCTCGGAGATCCGCAGCTCAGCGGCAATGTCTTTGGCGACGATGCGGCCGTCGGTGCGGAGCCGGTCGAGCAGGAGCTCGTGACGCTGGGCGGCGAGCATTCATGTTCCTTCTTGTTTGTCCTTGGTATTGCACGTAGCGTACTACGCATGATGATTCTGATTGCTGGTCCCTACCGTTCCGGCACGGGCGACGATCCGGCGCTGATGGAGGCGAACCTGCGGCGGCTGGAGGAGGCCGCGTGGCCGCTCTTCCAGGCCGGGCACGTGCCGATGATCGGCGAGTGGGTCGCGTTACCGGTGCTTCGCGGGGCCGGTGGCACGGGTCCGGCCGATCCGATCGCGGCCGAGATCATGTACCCGACCGCGCAGCGGCTGCTCGAGCGCTGCGAGGGCGTGCTGCGGCTACCGGGCGAGTCGACCGGGGCCGACCAGGACGTGGCGATCGCCCGCGAACGGGGCATTCCGGTGTGGTTCAGTCTGGAAGACGTGCCGCCGTCTAACCTGCACGAATGAGCGTCGCGGACGAGATCGGCCGGGGTAGGTACGTCAGCCTGACGACGTACAAGAAGGACGGAACACCGGTGGCCACGCCGGTGTGGCACGCCTATGTCGACGGTGTGGTCTACGTGATCTCCGAGGCGAGCGCGTGGAAGGTCAAGCGGATCCGGAACAACCCGGCCGTGCAGCTCACCGTGTGCGGCATCCGGGGGCGGATCGCGCCGGACGCTCCGACGGCGTCGGGAACGGCCCAGCTGCTGGACGAATCCGAGGAGCCCAGGGTCCGGCGCTACATCGCGAAGAAGTACTGGATGTCACGGATCGCCAATACGGCGACCGCGGTGTTCCGCATCAAGCGCCCACCGGTGACCTGCATCGCGATCACGATTCCGTGACCGACGAGTGGTCGCCGGTCGCCGTCGCCTGGGCGCGGTGGTGGGGGACGTTCGCGGCGCCGGTCTGGGAGACGTTCGCCGACGGTAGCCGGGTGCTGGACGTCGGGTGCGGAAGCGGCGAGTTCCTGGCGTCGCTCGGGGCCCGCGGAGTCGCCGGGGCCGATCCGTCGCCGGCGATGGTGCAGCTCGCCGCGGCCGCGGCGCCGGGCGCGGACGTACGCGTAGCGGACGCCGAAGCCCTGCCGTGGGCCGACGACAGCTTCGACCTCGTGACCGCGATCAACGCGCTGCAGTTCGCCGACGACCCGGACGCGGCCGTCGCCGAGATGCTGCGCGTGACCGTGCCGGGCGGACACGTCGCGGTGGCGAACTGGGCCGAGCGGGCCCGCAACGACCTCGACGTGATCAACGCGGCGCTGGCCGACGAGCCGCTGGAAGACGGCGACCTGCGCCTGCCGGGCGGCCTCGAGGAGATGCTGGAACCCGCGGCCGACGTCCGGTCCGGCCTCGTCGAGGTCCCGTGGACGGCGGCGGACGACCACGACCTGGTCGCCGGCCTCCTGTTCGGCGAGGACGACCCGTCGCTGGCCCGGACGATTCTCGACGCGGCCCGCCCGTTCCGCACCGAGACCGGCGGCTACCGGTTCGTGAACCACTTCCGCTGGGCGATGGGCACGAAAAAGCCCGGCCGGTAGAACCGGCCGGGCTTCTCCGGAACTACTTGGTCAGGATCTTCGAGAGAACCTCGTGCACGTAGGTGTTCGCGTGCTCGCCGGTGAACGAGGACGCGTACGGGCCCGACGCGGTGACCGGCACGTTCACGCCGGTGTGGCCGCTGGTGGTCCAGTCGATGTTGAACTTGAGCGAGCTGCCCGCGATCGCGAACGGCCCGTCTTCCTTCGAGATGCCGTCGCCGGACTCGTCCGCGGTGTCCTCCGCGGCCTCGACGGTGGCGCCACCGCAGTCGTGGTCACCGGTGATGACCAGCAGCGTGTCGGGGTGCGTGGCGACGTAGGCCTTGGCGACCTTGACCGCCTTCTCGAGCTCGGCCATCGACTTGAGGACCTTCTCGCCGTTGTTCTCGTGCGAGAACTCGTCGATGCCCTCTTCCTCAACGAACAGGAAGAAGCCGTCCTTGTCGGTCTTCAGCGTGCTCAGCGCCTTGGACGTCATGTCGGCGAGCGGGACGACCGGGTTGTAGATGTCGCCCTTGCCTTCCTCGCGCTGCTGGAACATCTCCTCGTTGGAGAAGAGGCCCAGGAGCTTGCCGCCCTTGGCCGCCTTCAGCTGTGCGGCCGAGGTGACGTAGGTGTAGCCGGCCTTCTTGGCCTTGGCGATCAGGTCGCCCTTGGTGCCCTTGCTGGCCTCGGTCGGGTCCTCGGCCGGCTTGTCCGGGAACGCGCCCGGGCTGCCCGCGGGGAGCCACCAGTCCTCGCCACCGCCGAGAATGACGTCGGGCTTGCTGACCTCGAGGTACTGACGGGCGATGTCGTCCTGCTGACCGCGGTCGACGGTCTGCGAGAACCACGCGGCCGGGCTCGCGTCGGTGACCTGCGCGGTCGTGACGAGACCGGTGGCCTTGCCGGCCTTCTTGGCCTGCTCGCCCAGCGTCGCGAGCGGCTTCTTGTTGACGTCGACGCTGATCGCGCCGTTGTAGGTCTTCTGGCCGGTGGCCCACGCGGTGGCGGCGGCGGCGGAGTCGGTGATGGCGGTCTTCGGGTCGTGCGGGCTCGTGCTGAGCTGACCCGAGTAGGGCAGGCTGTCCATCGCCAGGCGACCGTCGAGGCCGGTCATCGCGAGACGGGCGGCCTCACGGTGCGCGGCCGACATGCCGTCGCCGTTGATGAAGATGACGCTCTTGGCCTTCGGGTGGCCGCCGTTCGCGTCGGCCGCGCCCACGGTCATCGTGGCGGCGCCGACGGCAGCGACTACCGCAACCGACCCGGCGAGCCAGCGCAGTCCTTTGTTCTCCACGGATCCTCCTGTGTCTATGACCCAGGTCAGGCAACACCAGCGGCAACGATGGCAACTTGCGCACATATGAACTAGATATGAATTCGTTGTAGGGACAAACGACTTCGTCTCGGTCAGCTGCGCAGTCGATGGCTGATTCAGAGTGCTTTCGCCAGCACCTCGTGGACGTGGGTGTTGGGGTGCTTGCCGGTGAACATCGACGAGAGCGGGCCGGTCGCGGTGACCGGGACGTCCACGCCCGTGTGGCCGGTCGTCGTCCAGTCGAGGCTGAACCGGCGCGGGCTGTGCGCGATCGGGAACGGCCCGTCCTCCCGCGAGACGCCGCTGCCCGACTCGTCGGTCTTCGAGTTGTCCTCGACGGTCAGGCCGCCGCACTCGTGGTCGCCGGTGACGACCACCAGCGTGTCCGGGTGCTTCGCCGCGTAGGCCTTGGCGACCGCGACCGCCTTGTCGAGCTCGCCCATCGCCTGCAGCATCCGGGTCGCGTTGTTGTGGTGCGAGAACTCGTCGATCGCTTCCTCTTCGACGAACAGGAAGAAGCCGTCCTTGTCGTTCTGCAGCACGTCGAGAGCCTTGGACGTCATGTCGGCGAGCGGAACGACCGGGTCGTAGACGTCACCCTTGCCCTCCTCGCGCTGCTGGAACATCTCCTCGTTCGCGAACAGCCCGAGCAGCTTCCCGTCGTCCGGCGCGGCGCGCAGGTCGGCCGCCGACGACACATACCGGTAGCCGTCCCGGCGGGCCTGGGCGATCAGGTTGCCCTTCGTGCCCTTGCTCCGCTCGCCGTCGCCGTCCGGGAACGCGCCCGGGTTCGAGGACGGAAGCCACCAGTCCTCGCCGCCGCCGAGGATCACGTCCGGCTTGCTGACCTCGAGGTACTGACGTGCGATGTCGTCCTCATCCTTTCGGGAGGCCTCGTTGGCGAACCACGCGGCCGGGCTCGCGTCGGTCACCTGGGCCGTCGTCACCAGTCCGGTGGACTTCCCGTCGTCCTTCGCCTGCTCCCCCAGCGTCCGCCAAGGCTTTTTGTGGACGTCGACGCTGATCGCGCCGTTGTAGGTGCGCTTGCCGATCGTCCAGGCGGTCGCGCCGGCGGCGGAGTCGGTGATCGCGCTGACCGGGTCGTCCGGGCTGGTGGTCAGCTGACCGGAGACGGGCAGGCTGTCCATCGTGAGCCGGCCGTCGAAGCCTTTGTAGGTGAGGCGTGCGGCCTCGCGCTGGGCCGGACCCATGCCGTCGCCGTTGATGAAGATGACGCTGCGGGCCCGAGGTCCGTCGTTGTCGGCGCGGGCGGCGTAGGTGACGGCGCCGCCGGCGACGAGCGCAGCGGCGGTGGTGAGGGCGGCGAAGGTCTTTGGGCGCACGCGGCTAGGGAACACCTTTTTGAGCGAATCGCCCGGTATTGGGGTTGATTCGGCGGTTCGGGCGTTTGAACAGGCCCTAGCCGGCCCAGTGCGTGGGGCGGAACCAGTTGCGCGACTCGGCCGGGAGGAACAGGAGTAGGACCATTCCGCCGCCGAGAAACGTCGGCGCGCCGCCGATGACGGGCCACGGCGCCGGCCCGGTGAACATCAGCAGGCCGTAGATCACCAGGACGACCGCGATGAGCGTGGCCAGCACCAGCCCGCCCCGACGCCCTAGGTAGACCATCCAGGCCGTCCACAGCGTCAACGCACTCAGGACGAGGAACCCGAACGCGGCGGTGAGTCGGTCGCCGACCGTGCCGGACGTGGCGAGGAATCGATAGGCGGCGTACACCGCGATCAGCCCGCCGAGCACGACCAGCACCGCGACGACGATCTGCAGGGGAGTGGGCGGCTGGCGACGCAGCGGAGGCATGCTCAGCTCCCAGTGGCCAGAAACGGTACGGACACCCCGACCATGGCCCCACCAGCTACACACGACCTACACGTCCGAGCAGGGCGACGCTGCGGCCCGGAGTGTCGGCAACCGAACCGTCGGGCCGTAGTGGCGGCGATCGAGTCGTTCCGGATTCAGCGCGAATCTAGTGGTGCACCGGGGGAGAGGCTCCCGGGCAGACACCAGGAGGCTGGACACCATGAGCGGTTGCTACGACTACGAGTACGACTACTGCGGAGACTACGACTACGACTACTGCCGCCCGCGGCGCCGTCACCACAAGCGTCGCCACCACAACGACTGCTGGGACTACAACTACTGCAGCTGACACAACGCGAGATTCCTAGGCCCCGGAGCGCCCCGAGCGTTCCGGGGCTTTCGCTGTGCGCCGGGCGCGCCCGGCCGTACGGGCTTCGGGGTAGTCCCGGAGCCGGATCTCCGGGGCCGGTCGAGGGAGTCTCCCGATGTGCCGGGGGCGGTCGGAGCCGCACCCTTATGGCATCGGTTCGAACACTCCAGAAGGGGAGCCCACACCATGAACGACGTCCACCGCTACCTCGCCTCCAAGGGTCTGGTCCGGCCGCGGGAGGGGCGCTTCCTGGGTGGTGTCTGCGCCGGCCTCGGCGCCCGCATCGGCATCGACCCGTGGCCCGCGCGGGCCCTGTTCGTGCTGACGATGCTCCTGATCCCGGGCAGCCAGGTTCTCCTGCTGTACCCGATCCTCTGGATCCTGATGCCCGCCGAGGAGCGCGCCACCTACTCGAACCCGATGGTCCCCCCGGCCGCCGCCTGACCCCGGAGACGATGCCTGGAGCGCCAGCGCGCGCTCCGGGCATCGTCCTGTGTTGCCGCGCTAACGCGCCGGACGTTCGCTGGGCGATCGAGCGACATCCCGAAACCCGGGAACCTGAAGACCGGAACGGGTCACCTGACCCCGCAAACCGAGCGAGGAGGCTGAGCGACATGAGCGGTAGCTACCACCACGAGTACCACCGGTGCGACGACTGGGACTACAACGACGTCCGGCCTCGTCGCCGCCGGCTGCAGCGCAAGCGCCACAACGACTGCTGGGACTTCTACCCCGGCCACTGAGCCCGAGCGCCCGGAGCTTCCGCTCCGGGCGCTCTCTGCTCACGCCCGGGCCCGCACCGCCGGCGCGATCTCCGTACCCAGCCGCTCCAGCGACGCCTCCACGAGCTCACCCGGCAACCCGCCCCAGTCGACCAGCAACTGCACCCGATCGAATCCGACGACCTTGTGCAACTCGACGAGCTTCTCGGTGACCTGCTCCGACGTCCCGATCATCAGCGGACGCCCGGGCTCGCGGCCCTCGACGAAATCCCGCGGCGAGACCGTGTACCCGCCACCGCCGGGCTGCTTCGGCCGCAGGAAGTCGCGATAGTACGGATACGTCGACGCGGCCTCCTCCTCCGACGACGCCCCGAAGTAGTGCGCCGCCACGCCGACCTGGAGACCGCTCTGCCCCGCGCGGTCGCCGGCCGCCCGGTAGAGGTCGACCAGCCGGCGCAGGTGCTCCGGGTCACCCCCGAGATACCCCAGGATCAGCGGTAACCCGAGCACACCGGCCCGCGCGGCACTGGCCGGCGTCCCACCGGCCCCGATCCACATCGGGACGTCGGCCCGCGGCCCGACCGTGGCCCGCGACAGCGGTGGCCGGAACTCGCCGCGCCACGAAATCTCCCCCTGCTCCCGCAGCTGCAGCAGCAACCCGAGCTTCTCGGTGAACACCTCGTCGTAGCGCTCGATGTCGATCCCGAACAGCGCGAACGGCTCCGGGTGCGCGCTCCGCCCGACCGTCATCTCGGCCCGACCGCCGCTGATCAAGTCCAGCGTCGCGAAGTCCTGGTAGACCCGCACCGGGTCGAGCGCGCTCAGTACGGTCACCGCGCTGGTCAGCCGGATGTTCGACGTGCGCGCGGCCACCGCGGCCAGCACCGGCGCCGGCGACGACACGACGAAATCGCGGCTGTGGTGCTCACCGACCCCGAAGACGTCGAGGCCGAGCTCGTCGGCCCGGACGCCCAGCTCGATGATCTGGCGCATCCGGGAAGCCTCGGACACCGACCGGCCGTCCACCGTCCGCGGCTGCCGATCCGACAGTGACGCGATCCCGATCTCGATGCTCATCGTCCTGCTCCTTCGAAAGTGGAAGACATCTTCCATATCAACAACTGGAAGGTCGCTTCCATTTCGAGTTACGGTGAACCGTGCCACCGACGCGAGCGGACGCGGTCCGCAACCGGCAGCGAGTCCTCGACGCCGCCGCCGAGGAGTTCCGGATCGCCGGGCTCGACGTCCCGATGAGCGAGGTGGCCCGGCGCGCGAACGTCGGCATCGCCACGCTGATCCGGAACTTCCCGGCCCGCGAGGACCTGGTCGCGGCCGTCTTCGGGCCGGCGATGACCGCCTACGCCGACCGGGCGGCGGCCGCGGCCGCGGATCCCGCTCCCTGGCCGGCGTTCTGCGACTTCATCCGGTACGTCTGCCGGATCCCGCAGGACGACCGGGGCTTCGGCCAGGTCCTGACGACGATGTTCCCCGGCGTCGAGGTGCTGGAGGCCGAGCGTCAGCGTGGGCTGCGCGAGTTCGTCCGGCTCGTCCGCCGGGCGAAGGCATCCGGCGCGCTGCGCGCCGACTTCTCCCCCCACGACCTTCCGCTGATCCTGCTGGCCAGCGGCGGGGTGGCCCGGCCGCTCGGACCGGCGGCCGACCGCCTGGTCGGCTACCTCCTGCAGTCGTTCTCGTCCATCAATACGGACGCTCTGCCCGCGCTGCCGCCGGTCCGCGCGCTGTATGCGGCCCTCGAGGCCGGCTCCTCTATCTCCCGGTAGAGATGACGTTCCGCCGCCGGGACGACGAGATCGACGACGGCCGTTCGTAACTTCGAGTCATGAACGCATCCCTGCCGAAGAGCCAGAAAGCCGCTGCCGTCCTCGTCGTCGCCGGAGGGCTGGCGCTGACCGTGCTGGGCTGGTGGATCGTCGGTTTCGAGTACCGCGACGACCTGGGCCGGTTCGTCGACGTCACCTGGTGGCTGCACGGGGCCGTGCGGGCGCTCGGCCTGCTGGCGTTCGGCAAGGTCGGCTTCAAGATCGCGCTGGCCGTCGTCGGCGTGGTCGTAGCTGTCGGAGCGAAGCTCCGCTCGCGCCGCGGAGCGCGGGAACCTCAGGCCTGAAGGAGGCTCCGGAACAGGTCCCGGAGCGGGCCCGCGAGCTCCTGCTCGGACGCGGACGTCAGGGGCTCGATGCCGGTCGACAGCCGGACGAGCAGCATGCCGAACGTCGCGCAGAGGGCCACCTCGGCCCGGAGCACGAGGTTCTCGTCGACCGGCCGGCCGGTCAGCCCGGCGAGCCGCTCGGCCTGACTGCGGAGCACGTCCCGACGGATGCGGTCGCCGCGCTCGTCGCCGGACGACCGGAGCAGCAACAGCAGCCGGTCGGTCGGCCGGTCGCCGATCGACGCGCCGGCCATCTGAGCCGCGATGAGGTCGGGGAGCTGCTCGAGAGTGGCGTTCTCGGGTATGGAGCGGGCCAGGTCGTCGGCGGTACCGACCAGGCACTGCTCGAACAGGCCCTCTTTGCTCGTGAAATACCGGCTGATCAGCGCCACGTTGACGCCGGCCTCGTCGGCGATGTCCCGCACGGTCGTGGCGCTGTAGCCGTCGGTGGCGAACCGGCGACGAGCGGCCTCGAGCAGGCGCTGCCGGGTGCCGGCGGCGTCTCGGCGTCGGGCGGGTGCGCTCATGACGCCAGCGTAAACATTCGCCGCAGTGATGTAAACGACTGTTGACTTGCCGCGGGCCCGGCCGATACTGAGGAAGTCAGCGTCTGTTTACAACCGCTCCCGAGGACGTCATGAAGAAATCGAACGGCTCCCTGCTGGTGCTGTACCTCTCGCTGGGTGGCCTGGCGTTCGCGGTGCTGCAGTCCCTGGTCGCCCCGGCGCTGTCGACGATCGCGACCGACCTCGACGCATCGACCGGCGACATCAGCTGGATCCTGACCGCGTACCTGCTCTCGGCCTCGGTGCTGACGCCGATCCTCGGCCGCCTCGGCGACATGATCGGCAAGCGCAAGGTGCTGATTGCCGTGCTGGCCGTGCTCGCCGCGGGCACACTGCTGGCCGCGCTGGCCCCGAACCTGATCGTGCTGATCCTCGCGCGCGTGCTGCAGGGCGCGGCGGGCGCGATCCTGCCGCTCTCGATCGGCATCGTCCGGGACGAGCTGCCGCGGGAGCGGGTCAGCGTCACGGTCGGCCTGCTCTCGGCGATCTTCGGTATCGGCGCCGGCGTCGGCATCGTCGCGGCCGGGCCGATCGTCGAGAACCTGTCTTGGCACTGGCTGTTCTGGCTGCCGCTGGTGCTGGTCGTGGTCGCGTTGATCGGGGTCATCTTCGGGATGTCGGAGTCGCCGGTCCGCACGCCGGGCCGGCTCGACGTGCTTGGTGCGGCGATCCTGTCCGTGTCGCTGGTCGCGCTGCTGCTGGCGATCAGCAAGGGCGAGAGCTGGGGCTGGGCCGACGGGCTGACGCTCGGCACGGCCGGGCTCGGCGTCGTCGGGCTGATCGGGTTCGTGCTGGTCGAGCTGCGCACCGCCGAGCCGCTGATCGACATGCGGCTGATGCGGGTCCGGGGCGTGTGGGCCACCGACGTGGTCGCGATGGTGCTGGGCTTCGCGATGTTCGGCACGTTCGTCCTGGTGCCGACGCTGCTCGAGCTGCCGGCCGCCACCGGCTACGGCTTCGGCAAGTCCGTGTCGCAGGCCGGGCTGTTCCTGCTGCCGACCGTCATCATGATGGTGCTGTTCGGTCCGCTGGCCGGGCTGCTCGACCGCCGGTTCGGCCCGAAGGTGCCGATGTTCCTCGGGACGGTCGCCGTCGTCGGGGCGTTCGTGGTGCCCGCGGTGTCCCACGGCGAGATCTGGCTGGTGCTGATCTCCGGAGTCCTGACCGGGATCGGCATCGGGTTCGCGTTCGCCGCGATGTCCAACGCGATCATCGAGAGCGTCCCGGCCACCCAGACCGGCGAGGCGACGAGCGTCAACACGATCGCGCGGACGATCGGGAGCAGCATCGGGACCGCGGTGATCGCGGCGGTCATCTCGTCGAACAGCACGCCGCAGGGGCTGCCGACCGACGACGCGTTCACGCTCGGATTCACGCTCTGCGCGGGCGTGGCCGTGCTCGCGGTGCTGGCGTCGCTCCTGGTGCCGGCCGCGAAGCGGCGGCGGCAGGAGGCGCTGGCGCACGGTGTCGACGACCTGGAATCGGTCGCCTGATCGGTGCGCTGGAAAGCCCCATCGAGTGTGTTAACGGTCGCGCGAGGGTACTCGTGATGATGTGAAAATCGTGCTGATCGTCGTGTTCGCGGCGCTGGCGGGGTTGGCGGTCTACCGCCTGATCGCCGGCGGCCGCGCGCGCCGGCGGGCGGAGTTCAGCGGCGATCCGGCCGAGGCCGACTCGCTGCGGCCGTCCCGGCAGGTGTTCCGGGCCGTTCGCGCGGCCGAACACACGCAGGTTCGCTACGACGGGACGATCGGCCCGGATTCGTAGAACCGGCGGAGGGCGGCGACGAGCTCGCTCCGGTCGTCGGCCCGAGTGGCCAGGACGGGCCGGGCCGTCCGGGGCTCGGCTGCCGTCCGGACGCGGATCGACGCGCCAGAACGCGTCCCAGATCGGGTCCAGGATCCGGGGCATCGGCTCGGTCTTGATGTCGTCGAGCGTGACCGTCTCCCGGCCGACGAGCCGGTGGTCGTCGGGTACCAGCAGGAGCCGCGGTTCGTCGTAGAGGACGGTGACGCGCAGCCCGTCGACAGGGAACGGCAGTCGCGCGACCAGCACGTCGACGCGGTGTTCGAGCAGCGTGTTCTGCGGGGCCTGCCAGTCGACGTGCAGCGTCCGGACGTCGGCCTCGGGGTGAAGGCGGCGGAGAGCGCGCACGGCGGGCGTCACGATGAGGTTGGCGGCGTAGCCGACCGTGATGCGGTTCAGGTCGGCGGCGACGCGGGTGCGCACGGCGGCACGCTCCATGGCGTCCAGAGCGGCGCGGGCGTGCGGGAGGAAGACCTCGCCGGCCGGGGTGAGGCGGGTGCCGTGCGGGGTGCGGTCGAGCAGGCGGGCCCCGACCTGCTGCTCGAGGCGGGTGATCTGGCGGCTGAGGGAAGCCGCGCGTCGGCGTTCTGCTGCCGGTTTCGTTCACCTCGACCCCTTCTCTGGACGCCCACCGGGCGGCCGTGGCGCGCCTGGAGAGCGCGGGGTACCGCGCCGCCTGGGTGAACGAGGTGATCGGGAAAGACGCGTTGGTGCAGGTCGCGGTGTTGCTCGCGGCGACGCGGGAGATGGTGTTCGGGACCAGTATCGCGAACATCTGGGTGCGGCCGGCGCCCACGATGAGTGCCGGGGCGGCGCAGCTGGCGCAGGCGTATCCGGGGCGGTTCGTACTCGGGCTCGGGGTGGGGTACCCGGAGCAGGCGGCGGCAGTGGGCCGGTCGTTCGGTTCGCCGGTGGTGACGATGCGGGCGTACCTGGAGGAGATGGACGTTCCGACCCAGCCGCCGGTGCCGTCGGTGGCGTACCCGAGGTTGATCGCGGCCAACGGGCCGCGGATGTTGGCGTTGGCCGGGGAGTCCGCGGACGGGGCGGTGCCTGCGGGCCAGTCGGCGGAGCGGACGGCGGCTGCCCGGGAGGCGCTGGGGGCGGGGAAGTTGCTGGTGGTGGGTACCGGCCCGGCGTTTGCGGCCGAGCATTTGGCGGCCGGCGCTGATCACGTCCTGGTGATGCTCGACCGAGGAATCGACTACGAAGAGGGCGTCGCCCAGTTCGAACGCCTAGCTCCAGAATTGACGGTTCTCTGAGCCCGGGTGCATGGCGTCGAGCTGTTTGTCGCTGTCCGGCTCCCGTGAGCGAGGATGCCCGGCGCCTGACGTTTGTCATGGGTGGGTGGTGATCGTTGGGACCGGAAGTGCGGCGGGCCGGCTCATAGCTTCGGTACATGACCCGCGCCACCTTCACCACGCTGAGCTGCTGGGCCGTCGGCACGATCCTGTACCACCTCGGAGCCACGGGACTCTTCCTCGCGATCCGCCGCGATCCGCACGCCCTCGCGCACGGCCAGGTCTGGCGCCTGATCTCTCCGGTGCTCGTGCAGCCCGATCCGTGGAGCGCGGTTGTCGTGCTCGCGGTCGGCGCGGCGATCGTCGGTACCGCGGCCGAGCGCGTGTTCGGCACCCCGCGCTGGATCCTGCTGTTCCTCGCCGGTGCCCTGGCCGGGCACACCGCGGGCGAGTTCTGGCAGCCCTACTCGAGCGGGATCTCGGTCGGGTTCGCCGGCCCGCTCGGCGGACTGGTCGCCTGGGTCCTACTGACCCGCGTGCGCGGCCGGCGCTCCGCCCCGCGCCTGGCCCGCGTGCGCGGCCGGCGGTATAGCGCAGCGCCGCTGGTGATCGGCTCGATCGCGATCCTGGCCGGGGCGATCTGGCTCACGATCCGGACCGACATCCACGGCCCCGCGCTCCTGGCCGGCGTCGTCGTCGGGGCCGTGCTCGTCGGCACGAGCAGTACGGTCCGCCAGTGGTCCCCACCGCCTGAACCCGGCCGACGTCCGGCGCCCCACCGTGAAGTGGGCGATGCTGGACGGATGCCGAGTGTGTACGACGAAGCCGGTGGTGACGCGGGCCTGCGTCGCCTGGCCGCGGCCTGGCACGAGCGTGTCCTGGCCGACGAGGTCGTGAGCCACGCGTTCAGTCACGGCTTCCATCCCGACCACACCGAACGCCTGGCCGCGTACTGGGCCGAAGCGCTCGGTGGCCCGCCCCGCTACTCGCGGGACTACGGCGACGAGACGACCGTCGTCCGCATGCACAGCGGGAACGGTCCGCACGAGGAGATGGACCGGAGGGCCATCGCCTGCTTCGACCAGGCGCTCACCGACGCGGGGTTCACCGGTCCGGTGCGCCGGACGCTGTACGACTACTTCGCCTGGGCCACCACGACGACGATGGCCCGGTACCCCGGATCGGCCGACGACGTGCCCGAGGGCCTGCCGATCCCGCGCTGGCCCCGGACGTCCTGATCGACGCCCGGTCAGCCGATCTCCTCGGCCAGCGCGACGATGATCTCAGCCGGGCCGCGGACGTAGCCGAGCCGGTAGCTCGGCTCGAATCGCGCGACCTCCCCGACCAGCTCGCCGCCGTGCGCCCGCAACCGCTCGACGGTGGCGTCGACGTCGTCCACCAGGAACATGACCTGCCGTAGCCCGAGCGTGTTCACGGCCTCCCGCGACCCGCCGACCGCGGCCGGCGCCCGGTACTTCGTCAGCTCCAGCCGGCTGTGCCCGTCCGGCGTCCGGACCATCGCGATGTCGGCCCGCACCCCGTCGAGCCCGCTGAGCCGGTCGACCGACGGACCCTCGACCGACGCCGTGCCCTCCAGCTCCATCCCGAGCTCGACGAAGAACGCGACGGCCGAGTCCAGGTCGTCGACGACAACGGTGGCATGGTCCATCCGACGGATCGTCACCCGGCGAGCCTAGGGGTCGATCGGCCCGAGCGCGGGAGTCCATTGGCGACTGCGCCTACCGTCGAGCTCATGGAGCGACTCGTCGGGGCAGCTGTCCGTCTTCGGGAGGCGTCCGCGCAGGACGTCGGGAGGTTGAGCGAGATCCGGGCCACGCCGGACGTGTACGCACGCTGGCGCGGGGGCGCGGACCTCACCGCGGAGGTGGCCGCCGAGCTCGTCGACGACGACGTCGAGGTGCTCGCCATCGAGTACGACGGACGGGTCGTGGGGGCGATCCAGTGGAGCGAGGAGTCCGATCCGGACTACCGCCACGCGAGCATCGACATCTACCTCGACCCCGCGGTCCACGGCCGAGGCCTGGGGGCCGACGCGGTCCGGACCCTGGCGCGCCACCTGATCGCCCGCGGCCACCACCGCCTGGTCATCGACCCGGCCGCCGACAACGAGGCGGCGATCCGCTGCTACCGCAAGGTCGGGTTCCGGCCGGTCGGCGTCATGCGCCGCTACGAGCGCAACGCCGACGGCGTCTGGTGCGACGGCCTGCTCATGGACCTCCTGGCCGACGAGCTGACGTGAACGACATTGCCAACCGGAGAGGTCTCCGCTAACTTAAGTGGAGAGCTCTCCGGAAGGATGGACGATGCAGTACATCAAGCTCGGCACCACCGGCCTCGACGTCTCCCCGATCGCGATCGGCGCGATGACCTACGGCGACCCCGGCCGCGGCCACCCGGTCTGGTCGCTCGACGAGGAGGTCAGCCGCCCGCTGATCAAGCACGCGCTCGAATCCGGCATCAACTTCTTCGACACCGCGAACCTGTACTCGTACGGCTCCAGCGAAGAGATCCTCGGTCGCGCGCTGAACGACTTCGCGAACCGCGACGAGGTCGTCGTCGCGACCAAGCTGCGCCACCCGATGCGGCCGGGTCCGAACGCGACCGGCCTCTCGCGCAAGGCGATCATGACCGAGGTCGAGCACAGCCTCCGGCGGCTCGGCACCGACTACATCGACCTGTACCAGATCCACCGCAACGACCACGCGACGCCGCTGGAGGAAACCCTCGAGGCCCTGCACGACCTGGTGAAGGCCGGCAAGGTCCGCTACCTCGGGGCCTCGTCGATGCGCGCCTGGGAGTTCGCCAAGGCCCTCCACCTGCAGAAACAGCACGGCTGGGCGCGCTTCGTGACGATGCAGCACCACTACAACCTGCTCGCCCGCGAGGAGGAGCGCGAGATGATCCCGCTCTGCCTCGACGAAGGCGTCGGCACGGTGATCTGGAGCCCGCTGGCCCGCGGCCGGCTGGCCCGCGCCTGGGACGACGCGAAGTCGACCGCCCGGGCCGAGACCGACGGCGCGTACGCGGACCTGCTCTACGTGTCACCCGACGCCGACCGGGCGATCGTCGACGCGGTCGGCGCGATCGCGGACGCGCGCGGGGTCAGCCGGGCGCAGGTGGCCCTGGCCTGGCTACGAAGCCAGCCGGTGGTCACCGCTCCGCTGGTCGGCGCCAACTCGATGGCCCAGATCGACGACGCCGTCGCGTCGCTGGAGATCGAGCTGACCACGTCCGAGCTCGAGCAGCTGCAGCGGCCGTACACCCCCCGCTACGACTGGCAGGGCATCTCCGACGAGGCCGAGCTGCAGAAGCTCAGGGAGCAGATCCCGGGCTACTGAGCCGCTCGACCGCGGCCACCAGCTCGATCAACGGGCGCCGGCTGTCGAGTTCGAGCGTCGCCCGCCGGCGTAGCAGCGGCTCGACCGACCGCACGTACCCCTCGATCTCGGCCCGCTGCTCCGGCGTCCGCCCGTACGGATTCGTCGACCGTCGGCGTACGCGTTCCAGCAGCACGGAGACCGGTGCGCTGAGCAGCACCACGTGCTCGAAGCGGTCGTAGAACCGGCCTTGGTTGTCGACGGCGCCGGACACCACGACGTCGGCATGCTCGGCGAGGAGCCGAGCCATCCGGGGTTCGTTCCAGCGGCCGTCGGGCCCGGTCCAACCGTCGTAGTCCGTGTCGACGGTGAGGTACCCCCGCGCGCGGAGCGCCTCGAGAAGCGACGTCTTGCCCGCACCGGACATGCCGGTGACCAGGATCCGCGCCATCTCAGCTCAGCGTGGCGGTGGCGGCGCGGAGATCGTCGAGGGCGGCCAGCGTGTGCTGGGCGAGGTCGGTGCCGTCGGTGCCGTCGGACCAGTCGGCGAAGCCCTGCTTGAACGCGAGAACCCCGAGCTCGGCCGCGAGTCGCGCGGTCGGGCCGGGGACCCCGCGGCCGACCAGCGCGTCGGTCATCGCGACGGCCAGCCCGACGTGCTTGAGCGCGTCCCGCTCCTGGAGCTCGGCGCTGGCCGCGACCGCGGCCTTGATGCGCGGGCCGAGCTCCCGGTTGGCCGGGCCCATCGCGCCGGACGCGCGCTCGAGGCCGGCCGCCACCGCTTCGAGCGGCGTGGCCTCCGTCGGCGCCTCCCGGATCCCCTCCGCGAGCAGCGTGCTCAACGTCTCCTGGCCTGCGGCCAGGACCTCCCGCTTGTCCGCGAAATGCCGGAAGAACGTACTTCGGGTGACGCCGGCCCGCTCGGCGATCTGGGCGACGGTCGTCTCGTCGTAGCCCTGCTCGGTGAACAGGTCGACGGCGGCGACGACGAGTCGCTCGCGTGCCCCCGGTTCCCATCGCGCCATGCGTGCCATTCTAGGCGATGCGACATGTGTCCCATCGCGGTGTACAGTGATGCGACATGAGTCCCATCACTGTTTTCGTCACCGGCGGTACCGGCACGATCGGCTCGGCCGTGGTCGCCGAGTTGCTCAGCGCCGGCCACTCCGTCGTCGCCCTCGCCCGCTCGGACAGCTCCGAGCAGGCCCTGAAGTCCGCCGGGGCCGAGGTCCTGCGCGGATCGCTGGCCGACCTCGACGTCCTCCGCGCCGGCGCCGCGCAGGCCGACGGCGTCATCAGCCTGGCCTTCGGCCGCGACTACGGCACCCCGGAGGCGCTGGCCGCCTCCATCGCCGAGGAGACCGCGGCCATGGCGACGTTGGGGGAGGCGCTGATCGGCAGCGACCGGCCGATCGTCAGCGTGTCCGGGACGCCGTGGGTGCCCGGGCGGGCGTCCACCGAAGCCGACCCGGCGCCGACCGACGGACCGGTCGGGCAACGCGGCCGGTCGATCAACGCGCTGCTGGCGCTGGCGTCGCAGGGCGTGCGCGCGACCGCGGTGCGGATGCCCCGGACCGTCCACAACCAGGGCCGGGGCGGCTTCGCCGGCCTGCTGACCGAGGCGGCCCGGCGGACCGGGATCGCCGGCTACCCGGGGGACGGGACCCAGCGGTGGCCGGCCGTGCACGCGCTCGACGCGGCGGTGCTGTTCCGGCTGGCGCTGGAGTCGGCGCCGGCCGGGACCGTGTGGCACGCGGTCGCCGACGAGGGGGACGCGGTGCGGGACATCGCGTCGGTCGTCGGGCGGCGCTTGGGGCTGCCGGTGGAGTCCGTGCCGGAGGAGACGTTCGGCCCGTTCGGCCCGATCTTCGCGATGGATCAGCCGTCGAGCAGCGTCCTCACCCGTGAGACGCTCGGGTGGCAGCCGACCCACCCGAGCCTGCTGACGGACCTGGAGAACATCGAGTGACCCGCCCTCGCCCGCGGTGAGTGGGTCGGAGCGTGTCAGGGGGCGGTCAGGGATGTCAGCGGGGTATCAGCGTCCTGGCAGCGGGGCGGGCCAGAGTTCTCACCATGACCACTGACCTGGTGATCGAGGCCGACGGCCTGATCAAGAACTTCGGCGCAACCAAGGCGCTGCAGGGCGTCGACATCGCCGTCGAGCGGGGAACCATCCTCGGCGTCCTCGGTCCCAACGGCGCAGGCAAGACCACTGCCGTGCGCATCCTCTCCACGCTCCTGCGGCCGGACGGCGGCTCGGCCCGCATCGCCGGCTACGACGTCGTCAAGAACGCCGAGCGGGTCCGCGAGGCGATCGGCCTCACCGGCCAGTACGCCTCGGTCGACGAGGACCTCACCGGCCGCCAGAACCTCGAGTTGTTCGGCGTCCTGCTGGACCTGGGCCGGAAGGGCGCCCAGAAGCGCGCCGCCGAGCTGCTCGAGTGGTTCGACCTCACCGACGCGGCCGGACGGCGGGCCAAGACCTACTCCGGCGGCATGCGACGCCGCCTCGACCTGGCCGCGAGTCTGGTCGGCCGCCCGGACGTCATCTTCCTCGACGAGCCGACGACCGGCCTCGACCCGAGCAAGCGCGAAGACATGTGGAACGTCGTCCGGACGCTCGTCCGCGAAGGCTCCACCGTGCTGCTCACCACCCAGTACCTCGAAGAAGCCGAGGCGCTCGCGGACGAGATCACGGTGATCGACCACGGCGTCGTCATCGCCCACGACACCCCCGAGGCGCTCAAGCGCGTCGTCGGTGGCTCGACCCTCGAGGTCCGGCCGTCGAACCCCGAAGACCTGGAAGACGCGGCGAACATCCTCAACCAGGTCTCCACCGGCGCCCCCGCCGACCAGATCCGCAAGGGCGTCCTCGCCGTCCCGGTCCACGACGACGAGGCCCTCACCGCCACCGTCGCCCGGCTGGCCACCGCCGGCATCCCGGTCACCGAGCTCTCGCTCCACCTGCCCAGCCTCGACGAAGTCTTCTTCTCCCTCACCGGCCGGACGGCCTCCGCCGACGACACCACCAAGGAGGTCGCGGCATGACCACCACGCTGACCAGCCCCGACGAGACCCGCACGACCACCGGGTCGGCCCGCACGCGCAAGCCGTTCCGCCTGGTCAGGCACTCGCTGGCGCTCACGAAACGCAGCCTGATCAAGACCTGGCACACGCCAGAGGCGCTGATCGACGTGACGATCCAGCCGGCGATCTTCCTCGTCATCTTCGTGTTCATCTTCGGCAAGTCGGTCTCCGGCACGACCCACGACTACCTGCAGCTCCTCCTGCCCGGCATCCTCGCCCAGAGCATCGCCACCGGCGCGATCGCGATCGGCGTCAACCTCAACACCGACATGGAGAAGGGTCTGTTCGACCGGTTCCGGTCGCTGCCGATCCCCCGCTCCGCGCCGCTGATCGGCGCCGTGCTCGGCGACGTCGTGCGGTACGTGATCGTCACGATCTCGACGCTCGCCGTCGGCTACGCGATGGGCTACCGGATCGACTCCAACCCGCTGGCGGCGGTGGCCGCGGCCGCGCTCGCGGTGGTGTTCGCGCTGTCGCTGAGCTGGGCCTCGGTGTTCGTCGGCATGATCGCCCGGACCTCCGGCGCGGTGCAGGGAATCATGTTCCTGATCGTGTTGCCGCTGAGCTTCGCGTCCAACATGTTCGTCGGCATCGACCAGCTGCCGGGCTGGATGCAGGGCTTCGTGAAGGTCAACCCGATCACGCACCTGGTCAGCTCGATGCGCGGGCTCTTCGACGGCACCCCGGTCGGCAACCACATCTGGTGGACCCTGGCCTGGTGCGTCGGCCTGGTCGCGGTCTTCATGCCGCTGGCGCTGCGCGCCTACCGGCGCAAGGTCTGACCCTCCCGAACGACGCCTGCGGCCTTTCGAGGCCGCAGGCGTTTTGTCATGCGGACGCCTGTCGCGCGCGGTAGTTGCGGGTCTTGTGACGATTGCCGCAGGACTCCATGCCGCACCAGCGTCCGAAGCCGTTGCGTGAGTTGTCGTAGAACGCCCAGCGGCAGTCGGGTGCCGCGCAGAGCTTGAGCCGCTTCCAGTCGCCCCGGGCCACGCTCTCGGCCACGGTCCGCAGTATTTCGTCCATCCACGGCGAGCCCGTGTCGCCGGTCGTGCGTAGCTGGCCCTCCGGGTCCGGGCGGAGTCGCAGCGGGTAGTTCGCCAGCGCGTCGGCATCGCCGGCGACGGCCCGCCGCAGCGCGGTGCGCAGGTCTCTGGCCGCGGTCAGGTCGTCCGACGGCTCCAGGCCGTGCGCGGCCAGCCAGTCCGAGAGCACCTCGGGGGACGTCAACCGGTCGCCGGGCACGTGGATCTCGCCGTGCCGGCTGAACGACCGCTCGTCGACCGTGTTGAGGAACTCCTCGACCACCTTCACGACACCACCGTACCCCGATACCGGTGTTGACGAAGCGGCGACACCGGTATTACGGTTCGCTGGTGTCGCTCACGACGTCTGGAGGAACGATGCTCACCGTTTCCGACGAAGACCTGGAAGACCTGCGGGCGCGCCTGCGCCGGACCCGCTGGGCCAAGCCGTGGCCGGTCGGCGCCTGGGACGCCGGCGTCGACGGTGACTACCTGCGCCGGCTCGTCGAGTACTGGGCCACCGACTACGACTGGCGCAAACACGAGGCCGCGATCAACGCGCTGCCCTGGCACGTCGCCGAGACGTCGCTGCACTACCTACGCTTCGACGCCCAGCGGGACGGCGCACCGGCGCTGCTGCTCGCCAACGGCTGGCCGAGCACGTTCCTGGAGCTGGTCGGTCTGGCCGAGCGCCTCTCGGCCGACTTCACGGTCGTCGTTCCGCTCCTGCCCGGCTACGCGACCTCGCCGCAGCGGCCGGCTCTCGACGGGCCGCACGTACACGAGCTCTGGCACCGGCTCATGCACGACGAGCTCGGCTTCGCCCGCTACGGCGCGCACGGCTCCGACGTCGGCGCCGGGGAGGTCAGCCGGTTGGGCCAGGCCTTTCCCGACGCGCTCATCGGCGTCCACCTGCTCAGCGTCAGCGAGCCGCCGGACGTCGACCAGAGCGAACTGACGGACTCCGAACGCGCCTACCTGAAGTCCCGCGCGGAGTGGGATGCCGCCGAAGGCGGCTACGCCCACGAGCAGCGGACGCGGCCGCTGACCCTGGCCCAGGGGCTGTCCGACTCGCCGTCGGGGCTGCTGGCCTGGATCGTGGAGAAGCACCGGGCCTGGAGCGACGACTTCGCGAGCTTCAGCGACGACTTCCTGCTGACGCAGGCGTCGCTGTACTGGTTCACCGACTCGATCTCGACGTCGTTCCGCCCGTACTTCGAGCGCGGGCACGGCCTGGTGCCGCGTCACGAGCGGGTCGACGTGCCGACCGCGCTGGCGAGGTTCCCGGCCGACCTCGGGGGCGTGCAGCCGCGGAGCTGGGCCGAGCGCTCGTACAACCTCGCCCGGTACCGGGTGATGCCCCGGGGCGGGCACTTCGCCGCGCACGAGGAGCCGGAGCTGCTCGCCGAGGACATCACCGAGTTCTTCCGTCCGCTCACCTGAGGTCGCGCACGGCCGCGGCGACCGCGGCGTAGTCCTTCTTGAGGATCGCACCGTGGTTGCTCGCGACCTTCGCGCTGATCTCGACGTTCGGGTTCCGGGCGGTCACCGCGTCCAAGCTCGCGCGGATCCGTTCCTGCTCGTCGCCCTTGCTGCCGAGCGACGTCCCCGACGCGACGACGTACCGGACCGGCACCGTGATCGCGTCCAGCACCGGGGCCAGCTCGCGTTCGCGGGAGAGCCGGCCGAGCTCGATGTTGCTGTCGGCCATCTCGTCGGCGGTCATCCGCGGGGTCAGACCGGTCGGCCGTAGCAGCGGCGTGAACCAGCTCATCCGTCGGAACAGCTTCCGGATGCGCAGCTCCATGGCGTCGTCGAGCCAGTCGTGCGGGAACGCGCCGTCGACCAGGACCGCGCCCGAGGCGCGCGCCGGGTTGCGGGCCGCCCAATGGGCGGCGAGTAGTCGGCCGAGCGTTTCGAGTGTTTGCCGCGAGCGCGCTCGTCGTAGGTGATGTGCCGGTAGCCGGGGCCCAGGTCGTCGATGACCCGGCGCCAGTAGCCCTGGGTGGCGAACTGGCCGTTGAGGTAGACGACCGGCGTGCCGGTGCCGCCGGTGTCGGTGACGGCCAGGGCGGTGTCGTCGATGGAGACCATGCTGGTGTTCGACATGTCGATTCCTCCGTTACCGGTTGCGGGTGCCGATGGTGACCCGGCCCAGGCCGGTGCTGATCCGGGCCGGGCCGGTCAGGTGGCCGACCGTGACGTCGCCGGTGTGGGCGGTCACCCGGACGCTGGCGGCCTCGTCGATCCGGACGACGCCGTTCGCGCCCTCGCAGACGACGTCGCCGAGGCGACCGACACCGCGGAACTCGGCCGCGACGGCCTTCGCCGCGACGCTCGACCCGGTCGGGACCTGGACGGTCACCTCGACCGAGCCGGACGGACCGACGAGCGGGTTCTTCTCGACCGGACCGGCGATCCGCAGGACGCCGGCGGCGTACTCGACCGTGGTGCGGTCGGCCGCTTTGGCATCGCGGCTCCTGGCGGCGTCGGCGGGCCGGATCTCGACCGTGGTGTCGGTGCGGTCGGCGGCGATGACTCGGATGCGACCGGCGGCGATGTCGAGGGAGAGGGAGATCGGGGCGGTGGTGGCGAAGCGCTTCATCGGGGTGTCCTCCTCGTTCTTTCTGACACCCGAAACGCTACGTTGCGTTTGAAAATTGCTCAATGTAACTGAGGTATTTATGGCGCATCTTGGCCGCTCATAGGCGTGATTTTGTTGCAACCGGGTTGGAATTCAACGCAACGGTTCGTTGCAATGAGATAGAGGGGAACGCTACGCTGACGCCGTGCCCGGAGGCAGACTCACCCAACCTGAACGCCAGCAGATCGCCGTCGGTCTGGCCGATGGTCTCGCCTACGCCGAGATCGCCAGGCGCCTCGACCGCCCCACCTCCACGGTCACCCGCGAAGTACTCCGCAACGGCGGGCCCACTGCCTACCGCGCCGACCTGGCCCAGCACGCCACCGCGCACCGCGCCCACCGCCGCAAGCGTCCCGCCGCCCGGCCGCAGCCCGCGCCGCCCCGTCGTGACGAGGCCGTCCGGGAGTACGAGGAAACGTTCACCGCGCTGTTCCGGCAGCAGGGCCTGCCGACAATGACCGCCCGGGTGCTGAGCTGCCTGCTGATCGCCGACGAGGGCAGCCTGACCGCAGCCCAACTGGTCGCGCATCTGCAGGTCAGCCCGGCCTCGGTCTCGAAGGCGATCGGTTTCCTCGAGGAACAGGGCCTCATCCAGCGGCGGCGCGACGAAGGTCGCCGCGAGCGCTACTTCGTCGACGACGACGTCTGGTACCACTCGACGATCGCCAGCGCCCGGGGCATCGGGCGGCTCGCCGAGACGGCCCGCCAGGGTGTCGACCTCCTCGGCCGCGACACCCCGGCCGGCACGCGCCTGCAGAACATCGCCCGCTTCAGCGACTTCATCAGCGAGAGCATGGTCAGCGCCGCTGAGCAGGTCCGGGAGGTCCTGCACACGAAGTCGTGAACTATCCTTCGTCCGACAAGAAGGACGGACATGGCCCGATTAGTAACGACCCGCGGCGCGGACTTCGCCGAGCTGCTCTTCGCCAGCTACGCCGAGCTCATCGGCGACCCGCTGGTGCCGGAGGGCACGCCTGACCCGGCCGCCTGGCTGTACGAGGCCCCGTTCGGGCTCCTCGCGCACAACACCGACCCCGACCCGACGTTCGTCTACGCGAACCTCACCGCCCAGCACCACTTCGAGTACACCTGGGACGAGTTCGTCGGCCTACCCTCCCGCCTCTCGGCCGGCGAGGAAGACCGCGAGGCCCGCCGGGTGCTGCTCGACGGCGTCCGGGCGCGGGGCTACTCCAACGACTACCGCGGTCCCCGCGTGGCGAAGTCCGGCCGCCGGTTCTGGATCGCCGACGCGACCGTCTGGAATCTGGTGACCGACGCCGGCCTGGCCGGCCAGGCCGCGCTGATCCGTCGCTGGGAGAACGAAGCGTAGGCCAGCGGGGCGGTCGTTGGGGGGTTCAGCTGCAGTAGCTGTAGTCCCAGCAGTCGTTGTGGTGGCGACGCTTGTGGTGGCGGCGGGGGCGGCAGTCGTAGTCGTACGAGTAGTCGTTGCAGTCGTACTGGTAGTCGTAGCAGCCGCTCATGTCGCCCAGCCTCCGTAAGTTCCGCGGGGTGCTTCCCCGTCCTGGAACCAGGTTCGCGCGAACCGGCACGGCTCTCGATCGCCACCGCGACCCCCGAAGCGTTCGGTCGCCGACAGAGTGTTGACGTAATGATTACGTCAACATATCGTCGAGCCATGCTGTTCCCGACTCCAGCGCTCAGCCAGATCGACGAGCGAGTGCTCGGTGAGATCGACAGCATGCGGGACGTGTTGCGACGTCAGCTGCGAAGTACACCGTCGAAATGGACTGACGGCCTCCGGAAATATCTGACGGCCGATGCCGTCGCCGCCTCGAACTCGATCGAAGGCTTCAAGGTGTCGACCGTCGACGTCGAGGATCTGATGGACGGCGAGCGAGACGTCGAAGTCTCCGACGAGAACCGCGCGGAGACCCTCGCCTACCAGCAGATGATGACGTACATCCAGTCGCTCCACGACTACGCGGACTTCAGCTACAGCAAAGGCCTGCTGAACGCACTGCATTGGATGCTCCAGGGACATCGTCACACCGCGCGGAAGCCGGCGGGCCAGTGGCGTCGGGGTCCCGTCTACGTAACTGATCCCCGCGACCCGAGCATCGCCGCCTACACCGGCCCGGACCCCGACACCGTCCCCGGGCTGATGGCCGAACTCATCGATTGGCTCAACGCGGACGACGGCGACCATCCGTTGGTGCGTGCCGCCATGGCGCACCTGCAACTGGTGTCCATCCATCCGTGGGCGGACGGGAACGGACGCATGTCCCGTTCGCTGCAGACGCTCATGATCGCGCGCGAGGGAGTCCTGGCTCCGGAGCTCTCGTCGATCGAGGCGTGGCTCGGCCGGCCCGGCAACACCTGGGAGTACTACCGCGAGCTCAACGCGCGGGGCGCGACCTACCTTCCTGACCAGCAAGTCTCGAGCTGGATCCGGTTCAACCTGACCGCTTACCACCAGCAGTCGCAGACCGTCCAGGGCAGATTCGACCGCTCCGGTCGCGTCTGGACCGCGCTCGTCGATTTCGCCGGGAGCTCCGGCCTCGACGAGCGAATGATGACCGCGCTGCACGACGTGGCGATGACCGGCCGGGTCCGCCGCTCACGCTATGAGCACGCGGAGGGCCTGAGTCTGCAGCAAGCGCAACGCGATCTCCGCGATCTCACCACTGCTCAGCTTCTCCAGCCCATCGGCCGAACGCGGGCGCGCTACTACACGGCCGGCCCGCGATTCCCGGAGTCGGCGCTCGGCGTCGCCCGTACGCCCATGAGCCTGCGCAATCCCTACGTCGACTAGAAAGCGGTGGTCAGGCGGCCGGAGATCACCGGGGACCAGTCGGTCGCGCCGGGGGCGCGGAAGTCCTTGGTCCAGGCGTAGCCGTCGGAGGACGGCGTGTAGGTCGTGCGCGCCTCGCCGCGCGCCGTGGCGCGGTGGAGCACGAGGGTGCCGTCTTCCCAAGTGCCGCGGGAGCACGGGTCCGGCGGGTAGCCGACCGAGTCGAACGAGTACAGCAGGGTCGCGCCGGTGGCCGGGTCGAGCTGGAAGACGTTGACCGCCTCGAACGTGACCTCACCGTCGCGCCGCTGAACCTGCCGTTGGACGACGATCGCGCCGGCGAGCTCGGCCACGCCGGTGACCTCGCCCTCGGCGTCGTGCCTCCCGGTCCACGGCGACGGGTGCACCTGCTCGGCGCCGATGAAGGTGCCGACGAGGAAGTCGAGTGACGACATGGTGATCCTTGGTCTCGACCAACGGTTGGTCAGAACCTAGCATCAGGAGCCATGGATCCCGAAGGGCTCATGGGGCTGACGATCTACCTGCTGTCGCAGACCGCGCGCCTCGGCAAGCGGACGCTGGACGACCGGCTGGCCGAGCAGGGGCTGCGGCTGCGGCACATGGCGGTGCTCGCCGCGCTGGCCGACGGCGGGCCGGTTGCTCAGCAGGAACTGTCGCAACGACTCCGGATCGATCCGGGTGACCTGACCGGGGTGGTCGACGTCCTGGAGGCACAGCACCTCGTGACGCGGACCGTCGATCCCGGCGACCGGCGCCGGCGGGTGGTGAGGCCGACGGACGCGGGGACGCGTCGGCTGGCCGAGCTCGAGGCGCTGGCCGAGGCGGTGGCGGACGAGCTCCTGGCGCCGTTGACCCCGGAGCGCCGTCGCCGCCTGCACGAGGACCTCGACGTAGTACTGCGCGCGGCCCGCGCGCGGCCGAGCTGACGCACCAGACCCCGGAGCGCCCTGTGCTAAAAACAACGTAGTAAGCGTGCTAAAAAGCTGGTTAGAGGTGTGTTAAAACGAAGGTGAGCACCTACGTCCCCCGACTGATCGACATCGAGCTCGCCGAGGTTCTGGCGGCCCACCCGGCCACCCTCGTCGTCGGTCCCCGCGCGTGCGGCAAGACGACCTCCACCCGTCGGCTGTGCCGGTCCGTTCTCCGGTTGGACGTCCCGGCGCAGGCCGCGGTCGTTCGAGCCGATCCTGACGCGGCCCTCCGAGACCTGCCCGAACCGGTCTTGATCGACGAATGGCAGCTCGTCCCGGAAATCCTCGGCGCGGTCAAGCGAGCAGTGGACGACGACCCCCGGCCGGGGAGATTTATCCTCACCGGGTCGTCACAGACGGACCTCACGGTGGCGGGCTGGCCGGCGACCGGCCGGATCGTCCGGCTGACCATGCATCCACTCGTCGGCCGGGAGCGTCACGGTGACCCGACGGCCCCGTCGTTGATCGACCGGCTTCTCTCGGACGGGGGCGACGGCTTGGTCAGTCCCCCGACCGATTGGAACGTGCATCAGTACGTGGCCGAAGCGCTGACCAGCGGATGGCCGGAAGCGCTTCGGGCACCGACCGATCGCGCCCGAGACCGCTGGCTGACCAGCTACATCGACCATCTCGTCACTCGCGAGGCGCCGGGCCTCCGCATCGTGCGAGATCCCGTTCGAATGCGGAGGTACCTGCAACTCCTCGCCGCCAACACAGCCGGGATCCCGACTCACAAACTGCTCTTCGATGCGGTCGGCGTCAGCCGGGAGACCGCCGTCGGCTACGACGACCTGCTGGACACGCTGATGATCACGCAGCGAGTTCCGGCCTGGGCGGGGAGTCGGACCGACCGGGCGATTCGGCAGCCGAAGCGATATCTCACCGATCCGGGATTGTTGGGTCCACTACTCCGCGTCGACCAACGTCGCGTCCTCCGGGACGGAGACCTTTTCGGGCGCCTTCTCGACACCTTCGTGGCCGCCCAGCTACGCGCCGAGTGCGACGCGAGCATCGTCGGTGCTGACCTCTTCCACTACCGGGATGCGAACGGCCGTCACGAGGTCGATCTGATCGTCGAGGCCCGCGACGGCAGCCTCGTCCCCATCGAGGTGAAAGCGGGCGCCGCGCCGTCTCTCTCCGATGCCAGGCATCTTCGATGGTTCCAGGAGCGCGCCGGGTCGAATTTCGCGGTCGGACTCGTCGTCCATACCGGACCGCGGGTCTTCCGGCTCGCCGACAAGATCCTCGCCGTTCCCATTGCCAGCCTTTGGACGTGACGGCTGACCCAGAATGGAGCCGTGGGCGACGTCGAATTGAGTGGTGGTGGGCGGACCTCGGTCCATCGCCGGGGGGACGTCGTCGTCCGGGACGCCGGACCGTGGACTCCGGCCGTCCATCACCTCCTCCGCCACCTCGAACGGGTCGGCTTCGACGGCGCTCCGCGCCTGGTGGGCTCCGGGTTCGACGCGGCCGGCCGCGAGACCCTGACCTTCATCGACGGCGAGTTCACCCAGCCCGGCCCCTGGAGCCTGGAGGGCGCCGCCGCCGTCGGCGACCTCCTCCGGCGGCTCCACCTCGCCACGGCCGACTACCGGCCTCCGCCCGGCGCGATCTGGTACCCGTGGCACAGCCGCGGCCGCGGGTTCGGGCACTGCGACGTCGCCCCCTGGAACATCGTCGCCCGCGACGGGCTCCCGGTCGCCCTCATCGATTGGGAGACCGCCGGTCCGGTCGACCCGGAGGTCGAGCTCGCTCAGGCCTGCTGGCTGAACGCCAAGCTCCACGACGACGTCGTGGCTGAGCGCGAAGGGCTTCCTCCGGTCGCCGACCGGGCCCGCCAGCTCCGCGCGATGGTCGACGCCTATGGTCTGCCGCGGAGCGCGCGCCAGGGTTTTTTCGACGTTCTGGTCGAGTTCGTCGTGCACGACACGGTCAACGAAACCGACGGGATCACGCCGGAGACGACGTCCCCGACCGCGCTGTGGGCGATCACCTGGCGGGCCCGGGCGGCCGGCTGGCTGTTGCGCAACCGCCGGGTGCTCGAGAACGCGCTCGTCTGATGCGCCTCCATCCCGGGGAGCCCGAGGCCACCGGCTGGCGGGTCGTGCCCATCGCGGAGGTCGTCGGGCGCCTGCGTGCGACCGCGCCCCGGATCATCGGGATCGACGGCCGCGGCGGCGCAGGCAAGACGACGCTGGCCGAGCGGCTGCGCGTCGCGGTGCCGAACTCGGCCGTCGTGCACACCGACGACGTCGCCTGGAACCACGCCTACTTCGACTGGGCCGGCGTGCTCACCGAGAACATCCTGCGGCCGGTGCGCCGGGGCGAAGCGGTGGACTTCCGCCCGGACGCCTGGGTCGCCCACGGCCGGCCCGGTTCGATCACGGTCCCGGCCGGCGTCGACGTCGTCTGGGTCGAGGGCACCGGGGTCATCCGCGCGGAGCTCGCCGAGTGGCTGGACGCGTCGATCTGGATGCAGGGTGACCTCGACGAACAGGAACGCCTCCTGGTGCTCCGCGACGGCGACTCGCCCGATCAGCGGGAGCACGTCAGGAGGTGGCTCGAGGAGGAACTGCCGTTTCTGCTCCGCGAGCAGCCTTGGGCCCACGCGACCCTGCTCGTCGCCGGGCCGCCGCACCTGCCCCACGACTCGGCTACCGAGCTGATCGTCACCGTTCCGCGACCCCCGGCTGGGGGGATGCTGGCTCGGTGACTCCCGTCGAACTGCTGCGACCTCGGGCTCTGACGCCGGGGGATCTCGTCGTCGTCGCGTCGCTGTCCGGGCCGCTGGAGGCGGCGTACGTGCCCGACCTCGAACGGGCGGTGGGCGTGCTCGAGCGGATGGGATTCCGGGTGCGTCTCGCGCCGCTGCTCCAGGCCGGGCGACGCCGCTGGTGGAGCGCGGCCGATCCCGCGGAGATCGCCGACGAGCTCAACGTCCTGCTGCGTGACCCCGAGGTCCGGGCGATCATCGCGCACGACGGAGGCCAGACGGCGTTCGGCTACCTCGACCTGATCGACGTCGAGGCGATCACCGCCGACCCCAAACCGATCCTGGGCTACAGCGACATCTCGCTGTTGCACCTGGTGCTCTACGCCCGCACGGGCTTGGTCGGGTTCCACGCCGACCTCGCCACGCCTGGTCTCGGTGGGGCTTGGCAGGCGGCGTCCGTGGCCCGCCAGCGGGAACTGGAGACGCTCTACGCAACGCTGCTGACCAGCGTCGAGCCGATCGGTGCGCTGCCGGGCGGACCGTCGTGGGAAACCTGGCGTCCCGGTCGCGCCGAGGGGGTGCTGATCGGTGGGGTGATCAATCGGATCGCGCTGGTTCAGGCGACGCGTTATGCGCTGCCGCTCGAACGGTTCGACGGGGCGGTGCTGTTCTGGGAGGAGATGGGCGGTCAGGCGGCCTACGTCTGGAGCTATCTGCAGGTGCTGCGGCACGCCGGCATCCTTGACCGGATCGCCGGCATGGTCGTGGGCATCCCGCGCGAGATCGCCGGACTCGACGGGTCGCCGACTCTGGCGGAGATCGTCCTCGACGTGCTCGGCGACCGCGACATCCCGGTCTTGGGAAACGTCGAGTTCGGCCACGCCGGGCCGAACCTGCCGATGCCGGTCGGCGTCCGGGTGGCCCTCGACGCGCACGAGCGGAGCTTGTCGCTCCTGGAGCCGGCCGTACGCCCTATGACGCCAGCTGAGCGCTGCGCGCCGGCTGGTTGATCTCGGCCCAGACGGCGTCGAGAGAGAGACCGACGACGTCGGCGATGGCGGCGACCGTCGGGAACGCCGGGGTGGCGACGCGGCCGGACTCGATCTTCCGCAGGGTCTCCGGCGAGACGCCCGCGTCGAGCGCGGTGTCGAGCATCGAGCGTTCGCCCCGGGCCCGGCGCAGCAGGGCCCCGAGGCGCTGCCCGCGTTCGACCTCTTCGGGAGTGAGCGGCAACCTGACCATGGTGGGATTCTAATACCGGGATACCATGGCCGGGATAGTTATTGGTTTCGCGAGTCGAGGCGCTACATGATCGAGATCCTGAACCCCACCGACCTGCCCCGCGCCCGGGAGACCGGTGCGCTGGTGGCGCGCATCCTGCAGACGATGAAGAGCCGGAGCACGGTCGGCACCAACCTGCTGGACATCGACCGGTGGACCCAGGAAATGATCGTCGAGGCCGGCGCGCAGTCCTGCTACGTCGACTACGAACCGTCGTTCGGACGCGGGCCGTTCGGCCACTACATCTGCACGTCGGTCAACGACGCCGTGCTCCACGGCAAGCCGTTCGACTACGCGCTCGCCGACGGCGACCTGCTGTCTCTGGACCTGGCCGTTTCTCTCGACGGGGTGGTGGCCGACTCGGCGATCAGCTTCGTCGTGGGCTCGTCCGGAACCCCGGCGGACCAGGCGATGATCAGCGCCACCGAGCGGGCGCTGAAGGCCGGCATCGCAGCCGCGCGCCCGGGCGCCCGGATCGGCGATCTGTCGTACGCGATCGGTACCGTCCTGAGCGAGGCCGGCTACCAGATCAACACCGAGTTCGGCGGGCACGGCGTCGGGTCGACGATGCACCAGGACCCGCACGTCTCGAACACCGGCCGGCCCGGCCGCGGCTACAAGCTGCGTCCCGGTCTCCTGCTGGCGCTGGAGCCGTGGATCATGGCCGACACCGCCGAGCTGGTCACCGACAAGGACGGCTGGACGCTGCGCAGCGTCACCGGCGCCCGGACGGCCCACAGCGAGCACACGATCTTCATCACCGAAGATGGGGCGGAAATCATGACGCTGCCGAAGTAGGAGATCGTTTCGTGCATACCGAACGGTGGGGGACCGGGCCCCGGCGCGCGCTGCTGATCCATGGAGTCACGTCTTCGGCGGCGACGATGTGGGAGCTGGGCGAAGGTCTCGCGGCTTCGGGCTGGTCGGCCGTGGCGGTCGATCTGCCCGGGCACGGTGAGAGCGGGCCGGCCTCGTCGTACCGATTCGCGGACGTTGCCGCTTCGGTCGCCTCCGAGGTGGGCGCGGGGTGGGACCTCGTTCTGGCCCACTCACTCGGCGGGGCGGTCGCGGTTCAGCTGCTGGAGCCGTCGTTCGCGACCCGGGCGTTGTTCGTCGACCCGGCGTTGGTGGTTTCCGACGACGTCGCCGACGGGCTGGCTCCCGAGTTGGAGCAGGACCAGATCGCGCAGACCGAGGCGTCGGTCGCGGCGGCGAACCCGCACTGGCATCCGCGGACCGTCGCCGAGCGGGTTCGGTCGACGCAGGCCACGTCGGTCGAGGCGGTGCGGGGGTACGCGTCGGACAACCGCCCGTGGGACGTCCGGGAACAGGCCCGGGCGGTGACCGTGCCGGTGCACGTCCTGGTGCCGACGGACGGGCCGGTCGTGAGTTCGGCGCTGGTGGACGAGTTGTCCGGGAAGTTCTGGACGTTCGAGACCGTCGCGGACACCGGTCATTCGGTGCACCGGGATCGGCCGGAGCTCGTGGTGGAGCGGGCGGTTCAGTAGGCGGTGCCCCCGGAAAGCGGGCGTTATTTCGTCGTCGAGCGGGCTATTCAGCGCGGTGCCGGAAACGGTCACTCGTGTAGCTCAGGTTCGAAGAGGGACGAATATGGCTTCGCAAGCTGGGGCGCCTCGCCGGCGTCGGTCGTGGTGGCTGCTGATCGTTTTAGTGGTCGTGCTGATTGTGCTGTTGTTGTTCGGTGTTTCCCGGTGCGGCAACGACTCTGATTCGGGCTCGTCAACTGCGTCGCCCGCGTCTGCGTCTGCATCCGACGGGTCGGCCGGCGGGCTCACCGTCGGGACGTCGGACTTGCTTTCGGACGGGTCCGCGACGGCGGACCTCTCGCAGTACGACGGGCAGCCGGCGACCGCGACGGCGGTGAGCGTGCAATCGGTCCCGGCCGACGAGGGGTTCTGGATCGGGACGAGCGAGACCGACCGGATCTGGGTGCAGCTCACCGGCCAGGGCGAGTCGCCGTTCAAGGTGACAGCGGGGCAGACGGTGTCGTTCACCGGGACGGTCGTCGCGAACGGGGCGGGCTTCCCGGCCAAGGTCGGCGTCACCGCGGCCGAGGGCGCGGATCAGCTGACCGCGCAGCAGGAGCACGTGAAGGTGGAACGCTCCGCGCTCAGGATTTCGGGCTAGCGCGGTAGCCGTCGAAGAGCGGGCCGCCGGCTCGGGCGAGGACGTCCTCGGCGAAGGCGGCCGGCTCCTCGCGGGCGGCGAGCCAGCGCTCGGCGAGGTCGGGGTCGAGGGCGCGGAGCTCGCGCAGCAGCGTCGTCGCGATCACGGCGCGCTCACCGACGTCGGACGTGTGCTTGTGGCGTCGTGCAGGTCGGTCAGGCCGTAGCGGAGCCAGTCGAGCTCGGCCGTGGTCAACGGCGGCGGGCCGTCCGCGAGGGTGCGCGCGCAGCGCGCCTGCAGGTCACTGGGGTCGCCGACCAGGACGACGCCGTCGGCGAGCATTCGGTGTGAGCTGGGCTTGCGCGCGGCCAGTTCGCTCGCGAGGAACGCCTCTAGCTGCGCGGGGTGGTGGACGAACAGCTCGACCGGCCAGCCGCGGAAGTACAGGCTCTCGCGGAAGCCGGGCGGGTCGAGGCGCATCACGACGATGTCGAGCGTCTTTCCGGGCGTTCATGTCCACAGTCGATCATGGCTACGGTGCGGGCTATGAAATTGCTGCTGACGTCGGGCGGGGTCACGAACTCGAGCATTCGATCGGCGCTGGTGGAGCTGCTCGGGAAGCCGATCGAGGAGTGTCACGCGCTGTGCATTCCGACGGCGCAGTGGGGCCATCCGATGTGTAATCCGGGGTCGGTGCGGCGCTTCATCAACGGGGGCTTGCCTGGATTGGGGTGGGCGTCGGTCGGGGTGCTCGAGCTGACCGCGCTGCCTTCGATCGGATCGGATCGGTGGGTCGACTGGGTTCGGCAGGCCGACGTCCTGCTGGTCGACGGCGGGGATGCGACGTATCTGGCGCATTGGATGCGTGAGTCGGGGCTTTTCGACCTGTTGCCGTCGCTGCCCGAGATGGTCTGGGTGGGGGTGAGCGCGGGAAGCATGGTGATGACGCCGCGGATCGGGGCGTATTTCGTGGAGTGGCCGTCGGCGCCGGATGATCGCGCGCTGGGGATCGTCGACTTCTCGATCTTCCCGCACCTGAACTTGTTTCCGACGAACACCCCGGCGGATGCGGAGCGGTGGGCGGCTGACATCGAGGGTCCGGCGTATGCGATCGACGAGCAGACCGCTATTCAGGTCGTCGACGGCCGGGTCGAGGTGGTCTCCGAAGGGGAGTGGACGAGGTTCTGACGGGTTCCTCGGACTACGACGAGCGCGGAGAAGATGGCCGCGGTGCACCAGACCGTCCAGGTCAGCACATGCCCGGCGGTGCTGTCGGGCGGCGGTAGGAGGATCATGCTGAGGCTCGCGCCGATCGGGACGACGAGTGAGGCGAGGAGCCCGGCCGGCCCCGGCCGTCGGATGGTGGCGCCGATCGCGCCGAGCGGGGGCCCGAGGATCAGGCTGGCGATCAGCCAGAACTGCTGAATCGTGCCGCAGACCGCTCTACCCAGTAGTGGACGGTCGGGACTGCCGACAGCGAGACGCAGGCGGCCGCTGCTGATCGGGAGGGTGCGCGGACCACCCATCCGACGGTCACGGCCATTGCGGCCCAGGCCCAGCCGGAGTCGAGGATCAGGCTCGCGAACTCGGCGAGTTGCGCCCAACCGCTCCGCTCGGCGCGAGGGGTGCCGACCTCGCCGAGCAGGCTCGGAACGGCGTTGGCCAGGCAGGCGCCGATGCTGAGCGCCGAGCCGGCGATCAGGGCGACTGCCAACCACCGGGCTGATCGCACCGGCACACACTAACGGCCCGGAGCTGTGCTCCGGGCCGGTGTTGTCGGGGGTTCAGCTGCAGTAGCTGTAGTCCCAGCAGTCGTTGTGGTGGCGACGCTTGTGGTGGCGGCGACGCGGGCGGCAGTCGTAGTCGTACGAGTAGTTGTCGTTGCAGTAGTCGTACGAGTTGTCGTAGCAGCCGCTCATGTCGTCCAGCCTCCGGGAAGTTGGTGGGTTCCTCGTGTGCCTTCAGCGTGGCCCGGGCCGGGCGACCACTCGATCGGCGTCGCAACGCCGGGAACGTTCGGTTGCGAACACAAGCTGGAACTGATTCCGACGTCCTACGCGGTGAACAGGTCGGAGAGGGAGTACGGAGCGCGCGGGCCGAGGAGCATCTCCTGCGTCCCATGCGCATCGGTGTAGGCGTCGGCCGCGCGGGAGAACATCGCCTTCTCGTAGACGGCCAGCGCCGCCTCGAGGTCCCCCGGATGCGCGACCAGCGCCAGCGCCAACTCGGCCCCGTCGAGCATCGCCAGGTTCGCGCCTTCGCCCGACGGCAGCATCAGGTGCGCCGCGTCCCCGAGCAGCGTCACGCCGGGCACGCGCTCCCATCGGTGGCCGTCCGGCAGCGTGTACAGCGGCCGCACCACCGGCGCGGTGTCGGAGTCGGTGATCAGCGCGGTCAACTCAGGCGCCCACCCGTCGAACTCGGCCGGGAGAACGGCGGGATCCCAGCTTTCGGGCCGGTTCACCTGGACGTAGGTGTGCAGGACCCCGCCGGCTTCCCGGTGCGCGATGATCCCCTGCCCCGGCGCCAGCGCGTACATCGCGCCTGCGCCGACCACGGCGGCGGTCCGCTCGTCGGCGTCGTACAGGTAGGTCTCGATCGACGTCGTGCCCGTGTAGGACGGCTCCGCGTCCGACACCAGCGGCCGAACCCTCGACCAGGCGCCGTCGGCGCCCACCAGTAGGTCCGTGCTCGCGGCCAATTCCGATGCCTCCGCGCGGCTGATCTTCGTGCCCCACTGGACCGTCCCGGCCGGTAACGACTCGAGCAGGATCCGACGTAAGTCGCCGCGCAGGACCTCGGGCTTCGCGGCGGCGCCATCGTCGGGGAGGTCGACGAGGACGGTGCCGTGCTGGTCGAGCACGCGCGTGGCCTCGGCGCCCGCGTGGACGATGCTCCGGAACTCGTCGATCAGGCCGGCCGCCTGGAGCGCGACCTGCCCGTTGTAGTCGTGGATGTCGAGCTGGCCGCCCTGAGTGCGTGCGGCGGCCGATTCGTCGGCTTCATAGATCGTGGAGGGAATGCCGTGGATGTGGAGGATGCGCGCGAGCGTGAGTCCGCCCAAGCCCGCGCCGATGATCGTGACCATGAGATTAGCATCGACCTAATTTTAGAACGATGTCAAGATTGACTCTGGTATAACTTTGGCGTGGGGCTCCGGGAACGCAAGAAGCGCGAGGCACGACAGCACATCTCCGACGTCGCCACCGGCCTGTTCGCCGTCCGCGGGTTCGACGCGGTGACGATCGTCGAGATCGCCGAGGCGGCCGGCGTCGCCAAGGCGACGGTCACCAACTACTTCGCGCGCAAGGAAGACCTGGTCCTCGACCGTCAGGTCGAGACCGAAGGACTTCTTGTGGACGCGATCGGCGCGCGAGCCGCGGGTCAGTCGGCGGCGGAGGCGGTCCGGGGGTTGCTGCACCGACTCTTGGACGAGGGGCACGGGCTGGTGGCCGGGGCGCCGAGGATGTTCGGGCAGCTGGTGGCGGACAGCCCAGCGTTGCTGGCCCGGGCCCGGGAGCAGCGGGAGCAGTTGGAGTTGTCGGTCGCGCGGCTCCTGTTGGACGAGGGCGACGACCCGGTGGCCGCGGATCTGATGGCCCGGGTGCTGCTGGCCGCCGTCACGACGGTCGTCGTGGTGCCGGCCCGGCGGTTGCTGGCCGGGGAGGATCCGGCGGCGGTCGCCGCGGGCCAGAAGGCCGTGATCGACCGAGTCTTCGACCTGCTAGGCGGCCAGCACTCCCAATAGAAGCTCAGCGAGACCGAGCCCGCCGAAGATCACCAGGGAACCGATCCGGATGCCGGTGACGGACTCCAGAGGCTGCTCGCCCCCGACTGCCCTGCGGTGACGATCGGAGAGGCGAGTCGCGGCTCCGCCGACGTCGAGCCCGCCGACGAGTCCGAGGGCCAGGCTCAGACCTCCGACGACGATCTGGATCACCGGCTGCCCCGGCGCGCGCACCACCATGGTGACGCACAGGACGAGGAAACCGATGACCGTCGCGAGCAACAGCGACCGATGAAGCATCGTCATACCGCCACCATGTGCGAGCACTATCCACAATACTCTCCATCGACACATCAATGGACGAGACGCGGCGCCCGGGATCGCCTACCGTGGTTCTCGTGACGAGCACGAACCCCTGGCGAATCAGCTAATCCGCCGGTCCCTCCGAGGCAGCGCCCGCGACCGGCGACGTGGGGCGGCGATCCGCCGTGCCATCCGCTGACGAAGGGTCTTCCGTGCACGTCCTCGTCCCTGGTCTAGTTCTCCCTCCCATCACCGTCGGATCAGCCGGGCAGCGCGTTCGAGAGCTGACCGCGCAGCGGGCTCGCGAGCTGGCCGTCTGGGCCGCGCCGCTCCCGAGCCGGCGACCCAACCGCGCCCGGGCGGACCGCCGCCGAGCCATCACCCCGCGGCGCCGACGGCGAGTCACCCCGGCAAGGCGCCGTCGGAGCCACCCCGACTGAGCTTCGTTCGCCTAGGCGGCTATTTCGTCGTGCTCGATCGGTGGTTCTTCAGCCAGTCGGTGACGCTGTCGTTCCGGATGGAGTCGAACAGCTGAGGCGCCAGGACGGGGTCGAGCTCGACCGCCGGTCCGTCAGGGGTGTTGAGATCAGCACGTTTGACCGGGACGGTCGCGAACTCGACGTTGCCGGGCCGGATGTGGCGGATGGAGAGCGCGAATTTCGAGACGTCGAGGCCTTCGTCGACGGTGAGCGCGTCGGCGGTGGTGCCGAGGAGTTTGTTGAGCTTGAGGGGGTTGGCCAGGACTCCGGCGCTGGAGGCTTTTTCGATGAGGGCTTTCACGACCCGCTGCTGGTCGTTGATGCGGTCGAAGTCGCTGCCCTGGCCTTGTTTGCGCTCCCGCATGAAGCTTTCGGCTTCCCCGCCGTCGTAGTTCCGGCACCCCTTCTTACGGACGCCTCCGCCGGGCAGGGGCTCGTCCGTATTGATGCAGATCCTGACGCCCCCGACGGCGTCGACGAGCTTGTTGACGCTGTCGAGGTTGGCGATCATGGCGCCGTCGAGCTCGATCTGAGTCAGCTGAGTGACGGTCTTGGCCACCATGACGGGTCCGCCTAATACGACGGCGCGGTCGAGCGTGGTCTTGCCGCCTGGCCAGGAGCCGCCGCGGGGAACGTTCACGTAGGAGGCGCGGGGGATGGAGACGACGGTGGCGCGGTCGAGCGCCCGGTTCAGGTGAATGACCATGATCGTGTCGAGCTTCCGCCCGTCGACGTCAGGGCTGTCGCTACTCGAGTCGGCACCGAACAGAAGGAGGTCGAGCGGCCCATCGCCCCAATCGACGGGCGCGGCCGGCTGGTCAATGAGGGGCTGCCGTTCGACCTGGCTGTCGTAGTACTGGACCAGCCCGAACGCGGTTCCGCCAACGATCAGGACGAGCGCCAGGAGTCCGATCAGCAGGTTCTGCCACCATCGCAGCCCACGCCGCTGGCGTTGAGTGCCCGGCTTCGGGTCGGCCGGCGCCGACTCGAACTCGGCCACGGGCTCTGCGGCCTTCGAACGTCCGGTGTACATCCCGCCCCCGACCCCTCATACAGGACGCCGAAGCACCCCTCCCGCCAGTCCTTGACGGACATCGCTCAGTTCGTCCCCAACGCACGAAGCCGCTCGAAGCATCGTGATGCGGCCGTTCCCAAACTGACCGTCAGTTCACGCAAACGCGACCGCAACGGAGCAGATGACCCCTAGTTGGACGGCACCTTGGTCGGGTTGGCAGCGATCCAGTCACCGACGGTGTCGTTCCGGATCGCGGCGAACAACGCCTTGGACTTCGCGGTATCCAGCTGCACAGCTGCGCCGGCCGACGTCCGCAGGCTCGCGCTGGTGTACGGAACGGTCGTGTACTGAACGTTGGCGGGCCGTAAGCCCTTGAGCGATACCGCGAGCTCGCGAAGACTTACGTTCTCGTCGATCGTCAGGGCGTCGGCCACGGTGCTCAGGAACCTGTCGAGCTTGAACGGGTTGGTCAGCATCCCGCCGTCGGTGACCTTCTGGATCAGTGCCTTGATCACCAGCTGCTGGTCGTGGATCCGGCCGAAGTCCCCGCCCGGGACCGAGTAGCGCTGCCGCATGAGGTCTTCGGCCTGGTCGCCGTCGAGCTTCTGGCAGCCCTTCTTGAAGACGTGCTGCGTATGGATCGACCGCACCTCGTAGGGCAGGCACACGTTCACTCCACCGACGGCGTCGATCATCTTGTGCACGCTGGCGAAGTTCGCGATCGTCGCTCCATCGAACTGAACTCCAGTCAGACGTGTGAGCGTCAGGGCAGTAAGTGGCGACCCGCCGAAGGCAAAGGCAGCGTTAATCTTGTTCATCCCACCCCGCCAGTCCTCACCGGCCGCCGGTACGTAGACGTAGCTGTCGCGGGGTACAGAGATGACGTAAGCGTGGTCGAGGTTGCGACTGACGTGGACCAGCATTATGGTGTCCGACCGCTCGCCGATGGAACTGTAGGGGTCGTCCTCCGTTGCCCTCGAGTCTGAGCCGAGCAACAAAAGATTCAGCGGGCCTCTATCCCAGCGGGTATCATCTCTCGGTCCAGCTGCGGCGCCAAGAAGATCACCCTTCTTGACCTTGTTCTCGTAATGGCGAGTGAGGCCGTAGACGCTGACCACCAAACCGACCCCAAGAAGAGCGATGAGGGCAGTCAGGATGACGAGAGCCCTCTGCCATCCAGACATACGCAAGCGCCGACGGCTATGACCCCCATTTGGAGGTACCGAACCCTGATCCTGTGTCGCAGTTGTTGACATGAGGCGTCTCAATCCGACTCGGAAACACAGGGCATTCTCCAGGCTCAACGTAGCCGATCAGGCCAGGCAAGAGTGATGCTAATCATTGGCCGTCCAGGGCCAACCAGCCACCAAGCGGTTGAGGGGACGCTGCTCGTTCGTTTGAGCCTCGACTGCTAAGTGAGCTGCCGACCCCTAGGCGACTATACGCAATCAGTCTCATCCTAAACACCGACGTTGCCAGCGTGTTTCATCACGAAGCCAATCGAATAACAGTGACATCACCCTTCGGCTTGCAGTCGCGACGCGTCCGCCGAGTGGACACCCGCACTCAACTAAAGCGGTGATCACCCTGCCAGTAGATGGCGTAACACGCATTGACCACCGTTTCGTGGTCAGGCGAAGCCGACTTCGCGGATGGCCGTTGATGACTCAACTCCTTCGTGGGCTATCGTGGGCGGCCGTTACAGGTTGGGGGCCCGTGACGCAGCGACGGTGGGTAGGCGGTCAGCATCAAACAGCGACTCAAATCGGCCGGACAACGAGCGGATCACAGGGGGAGGCAGTGAGACACAGCCGAGACAATTCCTAGGCCAACGGTCATGACGACAATCGAACACCAGACTGCATACCACGAGCTCTCTTCGCCTATCAGCGGAAGTGAAAAGTGCCTGAACTGCTACGGATGGAATTCAATAACCTACCACTTCGGGCGTTCGCGCAACACATTCTGGACAGAGCGGACGCCGCAGAAAGAGCCGAGCTGGTCGCGACAGCTAATGTCGATCACATAGTGGAAATGCGCCGAAATTCAGAGTTTAGATCTGCATACGAATTCGCGTCTATCAGGCTTCTGGACGGTGTTCCGATCGCCAAACTCGCGCAGTGGAAGTGGCGACAGGCGTCCCATAAGGTCGCTGGTTCTGACCTCCTTCCGGCTGTAGCGGGCATAGCAGGTAAGCGCAGCCAGCGAATATATATTGTCGGTGGCATGTCGGCCGTGGCGGAGGCAGCGAAAGATCGGCTTGAAGATGCAAACCCCGGTCTGATCGTTCACGTCGACTCTCCTCCTCGCGGGTTCGATCAAAATAAAAGCTATCTAGAAGAAATTGCCGCCCGAATACGCGCCGCCCAGGCCCGCATCATATTTGTATGCTTGGGGGCCCCTAAACAAGAACTATTCGTGTATAGAAACGCGGCGATTCTACCGCCCGGAATTTATGTCGGCGCGGGCGCGGCGGTGGACTTCGCCGCTGGCAACGTAACTCGCGCCCCACAGGGCATGCAGCGAGCGGGGCTTGAGTGGCTCTATCGGTTGGCTAAAGAACCCCGACGCCTTTCACACAGATACCTAGTAAGAAGTTGGTCGGCCATACCGCTGTTCGCACAAGAATTACGCGAAAGACGCGTGCCGCAGGCAGGGGCGGAATGAGCCCGGAAGCGAGAAATCGGCGCGGCCGGAGGCATCGACTGGTAGTACATTACGGCCCGGATACAGCAACAATTGGCGGGATGGCAACCGTTATTTCCCGCCTCACGGAAGCGCACGGTGCCACACCATCAATGGCCGAGGCTACATGGGCACCTAACGACAAGTTTCGGGGCTTCGCGCGGGTCCCGCGGCTATTAGCGAGACTCTCTCGCCTCAGATTTAAGAACGATGTTCTAGTGCACGTTCATCTATCTGAAGGTGGATCTCTCCTGCGAGAAGGAGCGATAGCGATGTACGCCAAAGCGATCGGATGCCGTACAGTGGGGACCTTACACGGTGCTGACTTCGCCTCGTCTTACAAGGCGCATCCGAATCTTGTTTCGCGTGTGTTAAGAAGTCTAGATCGTACCGCGGTGCTGGATCAGGAAACGGCTCGAATCTTGCGAGAAGCGGGATTCGAGAGCTTTACGGTTCGCAATCCCGCCCCCAGGGCCCATGCGGCGACGGCGCCTCCGTCGCAAAGCGAATACCTGCTATTCGTCGGGGAGGTCGGTACGCGAAAGGGCGCCGACGTCCTGGCAGATGCATGGCCCGCGATACACGCTCGGTTTCCCGACTTACGCCTTCGCGTCCTTGGGCCACCAACTAGTTACGAATTACCCGAGCTACCGGGGATCGAAATGCACGGACCACAATCGTGGGCGAGCGCTCAGCGAATGATCAGTGAATGCCGACTCTTGGTCTTGCCGAGCAGGGCCGAGGTTTTGCCGATGGTACTCCTCGAGGCTATGGCTGCTGGCCGGCCGTGGATTTCGACCTCAGTGGGTGGAGTACCACTGCTCGAAGAGACGCGAAGCGGTCTCATTATCAAGCCGGGCGACGCGATCGCACTATCAAACGGTTGTATTGCGCTACTGGAATCGAGCGCCTGTCTAGACCGGCTCGGCGAGGCTGGAGCGACCGCGGCTAAGGCAGCGTACTCGACGGATTCTGTGCTGGCGCGCTATCACGAGATCTATTGGACACCGGACTCTGTCAGGAGCTGACGAGGCCTAACGGCCCATGGCTGAAGGAAGAAAACAATGAAAGTCGGAATACTAATTAGCTCATGGCGCGGTGGGGGTGCCGAGTTTGTCGCGCGAACGTGGGCAGACAAACTGGTGGAACGTGGCATAGAGGTCGTTAGATATGACTACGCCGGCACGGGCGATATCCCTGGAATTCATGTGAAACACTTCCCGAGACGTAGTGCGCTGCAAAGCGCCCTAGCATTACCGGGGTGGCTACGAGCCTCCGCCTTGCAAGATGAGATCGATGTGATGCTATCGATGCTCACGTACTCAAACCTCGCGGCGCTTGTGGCGAAAGTGAGGGGGATGAAGACGCCTCTCGTTATAAGCGAGCGGAATCTCGCAAGTACATTCCTACCGCTCGAAGGCAGATCAGGCAAGATCGAACTGCGCATTGCCGAGCGACTTTACCGCCGCACAGATCGTGCGATCGCGATCTCACACCCCGTCGCAGCCGAGTTGGTAAGCAGATTCTCGATTGCACGCGATCGGGTAGATGTGGTGCCGAATCCCGCACTTCCGGAGAACCCGAGACGGGTACCTCGCTCACCTAAGCTTCGTATCCTGGCAGTGGGCCGATTCGTAGAACAGAAGAGACCGCTGCTATTCGTTGCTGCTCTCGCTGTGCTTAGCAAACGGGGCCACCCGGTATCTGGTGTTTTTGTCGGTTCTGGGCCTATGGCGCAAGAGATCGTCGGGCTGGCGGAAGACGTGGGCGTAGAGATCGAGCTGCTGGGATGGCGGGAGCCTTGGTGGCAGGCAATTGACTCAGCTTCATGCCTGCTACTCGCCAGCTCTGTGGAGGGTTTTGGGAACGTGCTCGTTGAAGCCGCTGCGTGCGGTATCCCTTCGGTCGCCGTCCCGAGTGCTTTGGGGGTCGCGGATGCCATTGTGCCAGGACTGAGCGGAATACTAGCCAGTGACGACTCGCCGGAAGCGCTGGCCGATGCTGTTCTAGCTGCAAGCAAACTCCCAATGCCGACTAGCCCAATTAATGCGTGGCTTCAGCGATTTAGTGTAGAGAATAGCCATCGAATTCTTCATGATACGCTATTGCGGGCCGCGTCCCGTGAGTAGAGAAGATCGCAATTCAGTGGCAGGGTGGCAACCCGCGCGGAATAGAAAGTTCGCGCGTTCCGAGGTGCATCGAGCGTTCGGCCCGAATGAGAATGGCGGGCACCCGGAGACTGATGGGCTCGCCGGACGCGGAAGGTACATGCGCCTTGCCGTAGCATCTGCAATTGGTGCGGCACCCGGGTTCTTCTTGTCATTCGCGATCGCCGCGGTTGTCTCATCGGATGTGAGCGATACCTTCTTCTTGGTTCTTGCAGTAACTCAGCTGCCTGCGACCGTCGCTGCAACAGTAGGTGAAAGCTACGCCACGAGGGTTACGCCGAGTCTAACTGCGGTAAACCGCGACGATGTACCCCGATGGGCTTTGAGTCTGCGCTATGGCGGATTGTGGCTGGTAGCCGTACCCGCGTGCCTAGTCCTCTCGATTTGGCTTGACGGTGGCACTTCCAATAACGTGCCGCTCCTTGCCAAGCTTGTTCTAGTGTTGCTCGTCCCGCTGAGTGCGACCGCTGGATGCGCAGCCGGAACTCAAGTGGTGACCGGTTCTCAGCTACTTTCAGTCAGTACTCAGGCCTTCCGGGGCGCTGGCGGCTTTGCCGGTCTTTGCCTAGGTCTATTCGCTAAGGACCACATACTGACCTACGTGGCATTCGGCATGTTCCTCGGGGAGCTCGGAAGACTGATCGCAAATGCCCAGAGCGGGCATAGTGGAGAGCAAATTGCGAGCGTTCCGGCCAGAACCCTGATTGCACGGAACACATTCGCTCACGTGCTAGCGATGGGGACCGCGAACGTAAGCCCCTTGACCGACCGGCTAGTTGCATCGCACGGCGGCGCGGGGGGCGTGACTGCTATCGAACTAGCTGACAAGGTCATCTTCGCCATCGTCACGCTCGTGTCCGCGGCCCTCCTTCCGGTCGCCACACGCGAGTGGTCGTGGAGGATCGCGTCCACCGACGATCGACCAAGCCAGCTCCGCAATGTCTGGAAGTCATGGCAAAGATATCGCCGTCGAGGTATCTACGCCGGCGGTGGGATATCCGCTCTCTTGGCTGCGGGAGCGATGGCCCCCATTCTCGGTTTGGTGTCACCACCCGGGGTTCCCGGCAAATTGGCGTGGATATGTATCGCGATCGTCGGGCTGGGGGCAGGGTTCGCGACGACAGTGAACCTAGGAGCGCGGTTGATGGTACTTCTGGCCAAAACGTCGCTTCTGCCGATCTTTGGCGTCTGCAATGTCGTGGTGAATCTTGCTCTCGACGTGGCACTCTTCGCCATCCTTGGGGTCGCCGGCGTCGCGTTATCGAGCACAATCCTGCGCGCTTTTCAAGTCTTTTTGTATAGTGTGGTCCTACGCCACGAGTTGCGTGCGGGCTCTGACTCCTAGATGGGGCGTCTAAGAGTAGGGGCAGGAGCGGGGATGGCCAAATGAAGTCGATCGCCGCATGGTTTGCATCGGCGGGGGTCGCCGCTGCGGCCATCGGTACGCTGGCTGGGGTTGCGCCCATCTATGCCATCGCGGTTGCTGCTGCAGTCCTATTTGTCCCAACATTATTCCGGCCGAAGCTTCTCGTCCTCGCCGCGCTTCTTATGGTCTACGCCGCACGCGAAGTACCGCGGGCCACGGGTGTGGAGGTGTTCGGGTATCTGGATGAGTTGGCTGTGGTCCTCGTTGCGACGCTGCTTCCGCTACACAGGCTCGCTGGCGGCGAGCGGCTTAGAAGATACCCTGGGCTATTACCATTTTCGGCTTTCGTGGCAATTGGCCTACTAAGTGCCCACCTGAACGGCGTCGCGGCTAGTCTAGCGGTTCAAGGAGCATTTCTGGTCGTAAAAGGCGTCTTGTTTGGATACGCTCTTGCGCAGGTTGACTGGCGTCCTTCGGATCTGGCTATATTCGCTAAGGGCGGACTTGTGGTTGTCGTCGTGTCATTGGTTACTGCGTTGATCAATATGGTGCTGCCGGCGCATTGGTACGCTTTGATGACCAACGGCCTTTTGCAACCTGACTATCGCGGCCCAGTGGCTTCTCTAATCGGGCCACTCCCGCACCCGGGCGACTTCGGTATTGTCATGAGCCTCCTGTCAATCGGACTGTTCGCTTGGGCCAAGGAAGTTCGGTCGAGCCCCTTGATCTGGTTTGGCGTGGCCGTCACATCAGTCGCGGCTTTGCTAAGTTTCCGGCGAAAGTCGATTCTGGGGATAGTTGCTGCTGTGTCAACGCTGCAAACGCGAGTTTCCCGCGGTGCCGCAATTTCCCTCTTAGGTCTAGCGGGGCCGCTGTTGTTGTTTGCGCTATGGGGCACCGTATCGGATGTAATTAGCTACACTCGGCTCGAATATTCAGATCCAACGGCGGCTGCCCGAATTGTTCTGACCGTCGATTCGTGGCAAGTAGCGGTTCAGCATTTTCCCTTTGGAGCCGGATTCTCTCGATTTGGGACCGCGCTAGCCCGAGATCACTACAGTCCCGAGTATGTGAAGCTTGGCTATGAGTCGATTTGGGGACTTGGGAATACGCCCGATAGCAATCATTTTCTCACCGACACTTCGTGGCCTGCGCTGCTCGGCGAGGCGGGCGTTTTCGGCGCAATTGCCTTTGTCTTAGGTCTTGCCTCGATCTTCCGCAGTGTCCGCGGCTTTCACACGAGCGCGTCGCCGGGGTTGCAGCGATGGTTAGGATTGACGGCGCTGGGTTGGTTTGTGCAGTTCATCGTTGAGTCTGCAGCCGCACCGGTGTTCTCGGCAGCGCCGACAAACGTTCTACTTTTCGGAATCGTCGGCGTCCTCGTCGGACTAGACGCTGATCGCATGCCGGATGCGCGTGATGTGGTGCGGTGTTCGAGCGGAAGCAATGTTCGGGGCTATGGTGCAGGCGCCTCGGCATTCGTGGATAAGAGGAAATTATGGCATTAACTCCGTACATTCACGCCTTCCGTCGGCAGTGGATCATGCTACTCCTCTCTGTCGTTCTTGGCGGCGGCGCCGCCGCGGCGCTTTCGTATATGCAGACGCCAATCTATCAGAGTGACACCCGGTTGTTTGTGTCAACTAATGGTATTGGGTCAGACGGAAACCAGCTGAATCAAGGAAGCAACTTCACCCAACAGCGTGTGAAATCGTACGCGGATATCGTGTCCAGTCCGGCCGTTCTTGGCCCGGTGGTCGCGAAGTTGGGTCTAGGCGAATCTGTCTCCGATCTGTCGAAGATGGTGTCGGCTACGGCCGCGCCGGACACCGTGATTCTTGAAATCGCCGTCAGAGATTCTTCTCCGAATCGTGCTCGCGACATCGCGAAGGCGGTAGGCGAACAATTCATCTCGTTGGTGGAAGATATCGAAAGGCCGCCGAGTTCCGCTGTCTCGCCCGTGAAGATTTCCGTAGTGGAGGAAGCGGAGATCCCTCAGGGGCCCGTGGCGCCCAGAAAAAAGTTCAGTGTTAGTGTGGGTCTAGCGCTAGGTCTTGCGATCGGGGGCGGGATCGCAATCGCGCGCGACTCCTTCGATAAGACGGTTCGCTCTAGAGATGCTGCAGCGGATCTTACTGGTTCGCCGATATTGGGCGCGATCCCGCAGGACACAGCGATGCATTCGCATTCGCTACTATTGCCATCAGAACATCCGACGCTTGGTGCCGAGGCTTTCAAACGACTGCAGGCGAACATCCGCTTTCTGTCGGTCGATAGGAAGATCCGAAGCCTCGTTGTGACCGGCTCAGTTCCAGACGAGGGGAAAACCACGACCGCGGCGAACCTCGCGGTGGCGCTGGCGCAGGCGGGTGATCCCACGATTCTGGTGGATGGGGATCTTCGCAGGGGACGACTCTCGGACCTATTCGCCTTATCGCGCGGAGTGGGATTGACGAGCGTGCTTCTCGGCGATGTCGCGGTAAGCGACGCCGCGCAGAGGTGGCGACATGACTTGCCGTTGCTTATCCTGCCTTCAGGTCCGACCCCGCCAAACCCGGTCGAACTACTCGGGTCTACACGTCTTTCTGACACGGTAGACGCATTGGTAGATGATGGATTCACGGTGATCTTTGATTCGCCGCCGCTCGTTCCAGTAGTCGATGCTGCACTTCTAGCGCAGGCAACTGATGGGGCGTTGCTTGTCGTCCGCGTTGGCAAGACGCGATCTGACCAGATCATTAGCTCGGTAGAAGCGTTGCGCGCGACGGGTAGCCAGATTCTAGGCGTCGTGGCAAACCGGGTACAGAGGGAGCCTGGGCATTCGTACTACTCTGATGTGTACGGGGTCTCCGGGGCGTAGTTGCCGGACGAGCTACGCGCCGCCCGGTGATGAATTGTGCGGTCTGCGTTTGCCTCCGGCAACCTCTAAATATGGCTGTCCCGCTGTTCGATTGCAGGCGCGGGTTCAACTGAACGATGTCCAGGGCCTGGTGGTCAAAAGACTCGGGCTGAAGATCCTTCTTGGCTGTGAAACGAGGCGTGACCACCTAACAGACCCCATTGACCGTTAGTGGCGAGTGACGTGATTGCTTCATCCGTTGCGGTTGCGGTGGCCGGCTCAGTGTTCTGGGGACGTGGGCTGACCAGGGCGGCCGTCCGCAGCGGCAACTCGCCGATCCGGCTGGCGCGCGAAATGCACCTGAACGGACGACGCCTAGTTCGCGCGCTTTTAACAAATGCGGCCTACGGTGAGTGGTAGGTCCGGCGGGGGGAGCTAGGCCGAGAAGGCTTAGGTGTCGGGCGCCATAGCTGTTACGCGACGTGGGGGTAGTTTAGGTGTCACGCGTAGGTGGGCGTGTGCTCATGCAGGCGGTTAGCTGATGACGGCGAGTCGTGGCCAGCCATCGCTCGTGTGCGGATACTCAAGTGCCGAGGGGGCGGCGGCGGTTGCATCTGTCCCACCTCAGCGTGGCTCTACGAATGAGGCGATTGAGGCCACAACGGTAGAGTTGCAGAAGCTCCGTTCCGATGGATCAGTCGAGGGGCGCGCCAGGGCAATTCGCTGGCAGCGTCAGTATGTGGTACGACTGGTGGCAGTTGACTTACAGGTCGGACTGGCTGCGGGTCTTGCGGCGTACCTGCTTCGTTTTGGGCAGGTGCCGGCGGCGAACTGGCCATATCTGGCGGCGGCGGTCGCGCTTCCGCTTGCCTGGGTGGTTGCGCTGCTTATGAACCGCACATACGAGACTCGTTTCCTGTTTGCTGGAGGCGAGGAGTACCGACGGGTTCTGAACGCCGCAGTGTTTCTTACTGCCGCGATCGCGGTTTTCGCTTATTGTACAAACACGGCATTCGCTCGTGGATATGTGTTGTTGTCCATGCCGTTGGTGCTCGGACTGGACCTGGGATTGCGGTACCTGCTGCGATTGGGGCTCAACCGACGTCGGGCGCGGGGCGATTGCATGCATCGCGCCGTTGTTCTGGGCTACGGTCGCCAGGTCCAGGCGTTCACGAAGCAGTTGCGGCGGGAGCCGTACCACGGGATGAGTGTCGTGGGTTGTTGTCTACCTGCTGATGAGGCGGCAAATGCGCCCGGAGGCATCGAGGTTCCGGTATACGGATCGTTTGATGACGTGATCGTCGCCATCCTGGAATCCCGTGCGGATACCTTGATCGTGTTGCCCTCCCCTGACATGGATCCGGCGGCGATGCGCGCGCTGTCGTGGGATCTCGAGGGAACTGGCGTCGATCTGGTCCTGGCCAACGCCCTGCTCGACATCACTGGGCCCCGCACGAGCATCCGGCCCGTTGACGGGCTTCCGTTGCTGCACGTGGAGCCCGCTGCTCTCACCGGCGCCCGGCGGGTGGTGAAGCGGGCGTTTGACGTCGTGCTCGCCGGAATGTTGCTGTTCTTCCTTTCACCAATCTTGCTTATCGCCGCGCTTGTCGTTCGGCTCAGCAGCAAAGGGCCAGCGCTGTTCGTGCAGACACGGGTGGGGAAGGACGGCAAAGAGTTTCGGCTGTTCAAGTTCCGCTCGATGTACGCCGACGCGGAGGAGAGGCTTGCTGAGCTGCAGCATCAGAACGAGCACAGCGGCCTGATGTTCAAGATCAAGGACGACCCGCGGGTCACTAGGGTTGGTAGGTATCTGCGGCGATTCTCGGTCGATGAGCTGCCTCAGCTGCTCAACGTGGTCCGGGGCGACATGAGCCTTGTTGGGCCGCGGCCGCCATTGCCTCGGGAGGTTGCGCAGTATGCGCACGACGTGCGGCGGCGACTCGCCGTCATCCCGGGGCTCACCGGGCTTTGGCAGGTCAGCGGGCGGTCGAACCTGTCGTGGGACGACTCGGTTCGGTTGGACCTGAGGTACGTGGAGAACTGGTCATTGAGCTTCGACCTGGTGATCTTGCTCCGGACTGCGTTGGCGGTCGTCCGCTCTTCGGGGGCGTATTAGCCAGTCGCCGGCGGCCCTTCGGTGCAACCCATCTGGGGGAGGGGCCGCCGGCGGCTCTTGAAACGATAGCTGTTCGTGGCTGCGGCCAAGCGGCATGACCCCGGTGACAGGGCCTGCGGCACCGAAGCGGTGAGGCCGGAGTGCGCTGCGCACTCCGGCCTCGTTCGTTGCCGTGGGGTTCAGCTGCCGATGCTCCTATGTTCGTCAGTTGGAGTGGGTGAGGTGTGGGCGGCGGTGCGGAGTGGGCGGCGTAGGGCCCAGATTTCGCGGGCGAGTAGGCGTTTGAGGCAGCGGATGATTTCGCGTCGGGTTTTGCCTTCGAGGGTGCGTCGTTGCAGGTAGGCGCGGGTTGGCTCGTGGCTGCGGAGGCGGGTGATGATGACGCGGTGCAGCGCGGCCTTGGCTTGTCGGTGTCCGCCGCGGGATAGGCGGTGGCGGGTGGTTTTGCTGGACGAGGCGGGAATCGGGGCGACGCCGCAGAGCCGGGCGAAGGCCGGTTCCGACCGGATGCGGCCGGCGTTGTCTCCGGCGGTGACCAGGAGGGTCGCGGCGGTGTCGGGGCCGATGCCGTAGGCGTCGGTCAGCTGGGGCGCGGTGTCCTGGGTGAGCTGGGCCAGCAGCCTGCTGTGGGCGCTGATCTCGGTGATCTCGGCGTCGAGGTGTTGCCAGCGGCGGCCCAGAGCGCGCAGGGTGTGGCGGGTGGCGGCGGTCACGGTGGTGACCGGCCCGGTTCGTAAGCCCGCGCAGTGCATCCAGGGCGTCGTCTTTACCGCGCGGACGCCGGACCCGCCGGTTGGGCCGGGATACCTCCACCTCCATGGTGCGCCGGTGCCCGGCCTGGCGGATCGTCGCGACCAGACCGGCGCCGTAGCTGCCGGTGCCCTCGATGCCGAACAGCAGCTCCGCGTCGTTCATCCCCGTCTGGAGGCTGGTCGCCCACTCCAGGAGCTGCTGATAGCCGGCCCGGTCAGCCGGAAACGAGCGGTGGTCCAGTCGTCCGCCGATCGCGTCCAGCGCAACCGCGACATGGGCCTGTTTGTGAGTGTCGACGTCGATCACGACTCGACGCCGCCGTGGATCCTCGGTCATGGTGGTCACGCGCGGTCCTCCGCCTTCGGCGGCAAACGGGTCGCGATGCCGGCCGGGCGGGTGGACAAGATTGAGAGGGGACCTGCTGCGATCAGGCTCCTCTGAGGTCACTACCCTCCCGGCCGGCACCGCGAGGGTGCTGCCCGCGAGCAGACGACGGATCTGCAGCAAGACACCCGAAACCCCCCCGGCACGAAACTCCGCGCGAGGGGTCGATCGAGGCCAGTAAGAGTATGAGTCAGGCCGCTCACGGACGAGCGTGAGTCTCTAGTAGGTGTAGTCCCAGCAGTCGTTGTGGTGACGACGCTTGTGGTGACGCCGGCGCGGGCGGCAGTAGTCGTCGTACGAGTAGTCGTTGCAGTAGTCGTACGAGTTGTCGTAGCGGTATCTCTAAAACCCCTACATAATTGAGGTATGACCAAAACACCTGGTAGGGCGCGGTACACAGGGGATCCGGCCTCGTTACGGGGGTTGCGGGTTGGGGCGTATGCGCGGGCGTCGCGGGCGTACGGCGAGCAGTCGGTCACCGGTCAGGCGAATGAGGCTGAGGCGTGGGCTGAGCGTCACGGGTGTGTGCTGGTCGGGGATGAGGTGTTCATCGATAACAACCTGTCCGCGTCGCGGTTCGCACAGAAAATCCGTAAACGGTTCGTGGATTTGATGGAGCTGGTGACGCGGGGGGAAGTTGACGTCCTGTGGTTCTCGGAATTGTCACGCTCGCAGCGTCGGCTGTCGGTGTTCGCGGACCTGCGGGACGTCTGCCGGGAACGGGGCGTGTTGTGGGTGATCGCGGGCCGCGTTTATGACTTGGCGGACCCGATGGAGGGCGCGCTGCTGGGGTATCAGGCGGTGGGCTCGGAGATGGAAGCGGAGTTGATCTCCGCACGCGTGAGGCGGGGCAAGGGAACGGCGGCGAATGCGGGCCGTCCGGCCGGACCGAAGACCTACGGATACCGGCGGTTGTACGACTCGGAGACTCGCAAGCTCGTCCGGCAGGAACCGGATACGGAGTTGCGGACGACGGTCGGGGTGGATGGCACGGTGGTGCAGTGGTCGCCTGCCGGTGTGGTGGCCGAACTGTTCGCGGGGTTGAAGGGCGGTAAGACGCTCTCGCGGATGGCTCGGGAACTCAACGATGCGGGGATTCCGACGCCTCGGGGTGCGCGGGCGTGGACACAGCTCGTTATCCGGCGGCTGTTGCTCAACCGGGCGTATCTGGGTGAGCGGCTGCACAACGATCAGGTCGTGGCTACCGACTGCTGGGAAGCGCTGGTGGATGCGGAGGATTTCTGGACGGTGCATCGGGTGCTGACCGATCCGGCGCGGCGGAAGTCGCTTCCGGGTCGTGGGGTGCATCTGGTGTCGTACGTGCTCAAGTGCGGGGTGTGCGGGGGTCCGACTGGCGCGACCCGTAAGGACGGGGAGGTGCACACGTTGCACTGCACGGAACGGGGCTGCGTGGGGGTGAACTACGCGGCCACGGAGGCCTACGTCGAGGACGTGGTGGTCCAGTGGCTGACCCGCGCGGATGAGCTGGTGAGCCTGCGGGGCGCGGCCGATGATCGGCAGGCAGTGCAGGCACGCGCGGAGGTCGAGCGGCTGCGCTCGGAACTCCAGGGCTTCGTGGCGCAAGCGGCGGCGGGAAAGATCAAATCGGCGTCGTTCGCGGTGATCGCTTCGGGCCTCGAAGCGGAGATCGAGAAGGCGGAAGCTGCGGCGGAGGCGGTGAGCGTGGACCCGGTGTTGCGGGGCCGGACGGGTCCAGGTGCGGCCGAAGCGTGGGCGGGGATGGACGTGGTGGCGCGTCGGACGCTGCTGCGCACGGTGGCGCTGATTGAGGTCATGCCCGCTGGGGGGCGTCGGCGGGTTCCGGTGGCGGATCGGCTGCGCTGGACGTGGCTACTCGGTGACCCTGACGACGGCACGGGCTCGGATGCCGAGAAAGAGACCGGGACGGACTCCGAGGCTGGGGCGGTATTGCGGTCGGCGTGAACCTTCCCCGTGCCGGTCGCGTGTGGAGTGCTGTTCCCGCGATTGCCGGGCGGTTGTTCCGATCGGCGGGCAAAGATCGATGACCCCGTAGGGTCGCTGCGGTAGAGCCGCTGCCAAATTTCCGGGCCGCTGTGATGCGGTCTCGTGTCCGCGATTCGCCTGCTGCGCGAATCCGCTTTCCTGCTGGTCCGCGTGCTGAGCGGACCGAACATCTTTCTTCTTTCCTCGCGTGATGCGGGCGCGCTGCTGCCGTGCCATTCGATGCCAACTCTTGCGGTTCTGACTTGGCCGGTCGTGAGGTGAGGAGGCGCGGCGTGACTGGCTGTCGTGAGAACGGTGGCGACCTGGGCGGGGTCGTCGGCTCGACGGATGAGGGCTCGCCGGGTGCCTGCGGTGGCGGTCGGAGTGCGCGCTTTGCTGATTGCCGGGCCTGCCATGACCGGGACTGGTGCGTGGATGCGTACAACGCGCGTCGGGCGGCGGAGACTGCGGCGGCGGCTCCGTTTCCGACTGCCGATCAGGTGCGGACGTTGCGGCGGCTGCTGGCTCCGGCGAGTACCGGGATTGAGCGATGGCGGGGCGCGGCATGACCGGCCTCAGTGCGCTCGACCTGGTCGTGATCGTCGTCGCGCTGCTCGGGGTAATTCGGCCGGCTGTTGGATTGGTGCGGCGACTGCTGCACAGACGGCGGCCCGGTGGTGTGCTCCCGTCGGCCGTCGTCCCGCCGATAGGGAGCGGGCCAGCGGCGGGGCTGCCCCCTGACAGCTCGTCCTGTCACGTGCTGCCCGGTCGGTGGGCGGCCCCGGTGCTGGGCTGCTCGGCTTGCCCGGGTCGATGGGCGGCGGGAGCACACCACTCCTCACGGTCACCCCCAACCGGGCGGTTCCCCGGCGGCGTACCGCGTCTTTCCCTGCTGCTCTCAGAGCGCCCGAGGGAATCCGTTGCCTTTATTCACTCGATGAGTCCTCGCGCTATTGCGCTGGCCGCCCCTGCTGCGGGCCTGCCCATTCACGGAAGCGAACGGAGGTGCGATCCGACCAGGAGAGGAAGAGGACGATGGGCAGGCATGCAACCCCCGGCGACGACGAACCCAACGGTGTTGAACCGAATGGCATCGACGGCTCGGGATCCGGTGACGAGAGCAACCAAATCCGCGGGGGTTCTCGGCGCGGATCGAGCTGGACGGATGAGGAGAACGTCCAACTCGTCGACGGGGTCCGAGCGGGTCGGAGCATAAGCGAATTGGCGACGGTGCATGATCGTTCGTCGTCCGGTATCAGGGCTCAGCTCGCGGCGATGTGCCCGGCCGAACTCGGGCTCGCCCGATCGCTGGCCGCTGAGTGGACGGTCCGCCGGTTGCAGCGCGGGGACGGTCACTACGACTGGCGGCGCTCGCTGCGAGCCAAGCGGCGGGTGTACTGGTCGATGGACGACGACCAACTCTTACGGACGGCGTGGGCCGATCGGGAAGCGCTGCCGGTCGTGGCGGCGCACTTCGGCTACGTCGAACACGACGTGCACAAGCGGCTGACCGAACTCGGGCTCTCGACGTCGTATCAGGCAACGCTGACCCAGATGGGCGCCACCCCGACCGGCGTCGTGTCCGCGCGGGCTCGGCGGGAATCGGCGCTCCCGCCGTTATCGGTGACCGTGCTGCAAGTGACCGGGATGGCGTCGGCCTCTGGGCCGGTACCGGTCGCGGTGTCGCTGCACTCGTCCAGAGATGCGGCGTACATGGCGCTGCGGGAGCTGACCAGGCTGCACCAAGCACACTCGGCCCGGCTGCGAATGGGTCCCGCGTCCTGGTGGATGTGGCCGCGCCTGGTCGACTCTCACCGACCGATCGGCCGCGATGAGTCCGGCAGCATCGCCCCGGCCGCGTCGTAACGCCGACGCAGGAGCACGACCGGACGCGCTCTCGACGGTGTGTCCCGTACAGCAGAACTGCTGTAAATGAAAGATTTCTGCCGTTCTATGCAGTTGAGCCCGGCGGTCACCCGCCGATGGCTAACTCAACTGGCGGTACCGCCAGTTGAGTAGGCACGCAACGGTTTTTTTTAAGGCGGAGTTGTCATCAAGTCGCGACCAGAGAGCGACTAAGACAGCGGTCAAGCTGGCAAGGAAAAGCGCTATGACCTGCGACGCAGTCGGCATCTGGTTCCAGCCGGAGAGAGCGCCTGCGATTGGACCAACGGCGATGGCCGTCCGGGCGGCGGCGCGGCGGCGCTTCGTCACTCGGTCGTTCGGTCGTCTGCCCTGCGACATGAATCCGATTATGACGCTTCTCCG